>CALAZQ010000452.1 GCA_937926325.1 uncultured Planctomycetaceae bacterium
GTGATGGGACACAGCAGCCTCGACGAGGCCGGCAAACAGCGGGTGGGCGGCGGTGGGCTTACTTTTGAACTCGGGATGGAACTGCACCGCCACGAACCAGGGGTGATCAGCGGGACGAAGTTCGACAATCTCGACCAGGCTGTCGTCGGGGCTGGTCCCGGCGATTACCAAGCCCGCCGCCTCGAGCCGCTGGCGGTAGCCACCGTTGAATTCATAGCGGTGCCGGTGCCGCTCAGCGACGTTGCCGCCACCGTAGGCGGCCGCTGACCGGCTGCCGGGGGAGATGACCGCCGGCTGGCTGCCCAGCCGCATCGTCCCCCCCTTGTCGGTGACGCCCTCCTGCTCCTCCATCAGGCAGATGACCGGGTGCGGCGTGTCGCGGAAGAACTCCGTGGAGTGGGCGTCGGTCAAGCCGGCAACGTGGCGGGCAAAGTCGATCACCGCGCACTGCATGCCCAGACAGATGCCCAGGAAAGGCAGCTTCCGCTCGCGGGCGTGACGAATCGCCTGCACCTTGCCTTCGACCCCCCGCTCCCCAAATCCGCCCGGCACGATCAGGCCGTCGAAGCCGGCCAGCATCCGCTCGGCTCCCTCCTGCTCAATCGTCTCGCTCTTGATCGCCTGCACCCGCACCTGGGTCCGGTTGGCGATGCCTCCGTGGTCGAGGGCCTCGTAGATGCTTTTGTAGGCGTCACGGTGCTCGGCATATTTGCCGACCAGGGCGATCGACACCTCGTGCTCAGGATTCCGGAGCCGGTGCAGAATATCGTGCCAACTGTCGAGGTCGGCGGCCGCGGCTGAAAGCCCGAACCGCTTCAGAATCAGGTCGTCAATCCGGTTGGCCTGCAGCGACAGCGGCACCTCATAGATCGAGAAGTCTTTGTCGCGTTCCTCAATGACTGAATCGAGCGGCACGTTGCAGAACAGGGCGATCTTTTCCCGGTCGCCGGTATCGAGGGCCCGCTCGGTTCGACAGACGAGAATATCGGGCTGGATGCCGATCTGGCGGAGGATGCCGACAGAATGCTGGGTCGGCTTGGTCTTCAGTTCTCCTGCCGCCTTCAGAAAGGGAACGAGTGTCAGGTGAATGAAGATGCAATTCTCGCGGCCGACCTCGAGGGGAATCTGGCGGATCGCCTCGAGAAACGGCAGGCTTTCGATGTCGCCGACGGTACCCCCGATTTCGGTCATCACGATGTCGGTCTCGGCATCCGCCAGCTGGGTGACGACACCCTTGATTTCATTGGTGATGTGGGGGATCACCTGAACAGTGTTGCCGAGAAACTCACCTCGCCGCTCCTTATTGATGACCGACAGATAGATCTGGCCGGTCGTGTAGTTGCTCTGGCGGGTCAGATGGGTGGTGGTGAAACGTTCGTAGTGGCCCAGATCGAGATCGGTCTCGCTGCCATCGTCAAGCACGTAGACCTCACCGTGTTGGTAGGGGCTCATCGTGCCGGGATCGACGTTGATGTAGGGGTCGAGTTTCTGCAGTTTCACCCGCAGGCCCCGAGCCTCGAGCAGCATGGCGATCGAAGCGCTGGTGAGCCCCTTGCCGAGTGAGCTGACGACCCCTCCGGTCACGAAAATGTGCTTGGTCACGTGGGGCGATGCCTCCGGCAGTCTGGCTCGAGTCGGCTGGGGCCGTCAGCCGGCCACTTCCGTTGGCGATTGAACCAAGTCGGTCCCCACTCGGTCAAATGTCCCTCGGGCTTTGGCGGGCCGAACCGGAGGTGTAGAGTACCTCTATGAAAACAAGCACAACTGCCCCGCCCGCCACCGCGAACCTCAGGATCCGGAGCCTCGAGCCCCTCGTCCCTCCGGCCCGGCTGATTGCAACGCTGCCACTCTCGCCCGCCGCCACCGACACCGTGCTGGCCGGGCGGCAGGCAGTTGAGCAGGTGCTCACCGGAGACGACGACCGGCTGCTGGCCGTGATCGGCCCCTGCTCGATTCACGATATCGACGCCGCCCGCGAGTATGCCGCCCTCCTGGCCGGCCTGGCCAGGGAACTCTCCGACCGGCTGCTGGTGGTGATGCGGGTCTATTTTGAGAAGCCTCGCACCACCGTCGGCTGGAAAGGGTTGATCAACGACCCGCATCTGGATGACTCGTTCGACGTGGCCACCGGCCTCCGACTGGCCCGCAGCCTGCTGATCGAAATTGCCGCGATGGGCCTGCCGGCAGCGACCGAATTTCTCGAGCCGATCACGCCGCAATACATTGCCGACACCATCGTGCTCGGGGCGATCGGCGCCCGCACAACCGAATCGCCGACCCACCGGCAGATGGCCAGCGGCCTGTCGATGCCGGTCGGCTTCAAGAACTCAACCGATGGCTCGCTGCAGGCTGCCATCGACGCGATGCATGCCGCCCGCACCCCCCACTCGTTCCTCGGCATCGACAACGGCGGGGGCACCTGTGTGGTCTCGACCACGGGCAACCCCTCGGGGGTGCTGATGCTGCGGGGCGGACGTGACGGCACCAACTATTCGGCCGCCATGCTTGCCGACGCCCGCACCCAGCTTGAACGGGCCGGCCTGCCCCCGCGGATGATCGTCGACTGCAGCCATGCCAATTCCGGCAAGGATCACCGGCGGCAGTCGATTGTTTGGCGGGATGTGATCGAGCAGCGGGCCGCGGGTGATCACTCCATCGTCGGGCTCATGCTCGAGAGCAATCTGCACGCCGGCAAGCAGGCGGTGAGCAGTGACCGCGCCGCACTGGCCCACGGGGTCTCGATCACCGACGCCTGCATCGGCTGGGAAGAGACCGAGACACTGCTCCGCGAGGCCCACAGCCGGCTGACCTAGCGGTGCGACTGGACCTGCGGAACGTTCGACCGCAATGCCACCCGGCGGCAGGACGCCCGAGCGTTCCGTAAAGCCAGCAAGCCGCCGCT
>CALAZQ010000453.1 GCA_937926325.1 uncultured Planctomycetaceae bacterium
GGGAAGAACAGCGTCTGCTCGATGCACCAGTCGAACTCTTCGTTGGTCATGCCCTTCCAGGCGTAGACCGGAATGCCGGCCTGGGCGATCGCCGCAGCGGCATGGTCCTGGGTCGAGAAGATGTTGCAACTGCTCCAGGTGACCTCGGCCCCGAGTTCGACCAGCGTCTCGATCAGCACCGCGGTCTGGATCGTCATGTGGAGGCAGCCGGCAATCCGGGCCCCGGTCAGCGGCTTGGTCTTGCCATACTTTTCCCGGAGGGCCATCAGCCCCGGCATTTCGTTCTCGGCCAGCATGATCTCTTTGCGGCCCCATTCGGCCAGGGACATGTCGGCAACTTTGTACGGTAAGCGGGTATCAACTTGGGCCACGGGAACCTCCTGGGGCGAAAACAACAGATTTCTGGCGGCAGATTGCCGCCGAACGCTCCTTCACGCTCGAACGACCGCATTGTAACGGTTCAGCCGGTTGCGCACAGGTCAGCCTGGCGGGCCGCTCGCCGCCTCCAGGGCCACCCGGGCGGCGGCCACGAAGCGACTGACCCGGTCGCGGTCCTTGCGGCCGGGGGCCGATTCGACCCCGCTGGCGGTGTCCACCGCGGTCAGGCCGCTGGCCAGAATGGCCGCCGCGACATTCTCGGGCGTCAGGCCGCCCGCCAGGGTCATCGGTACCTGCAGCGGCGGCGATGCGGCGACCGCCCCCCAGTCGACGGTGTGGCCGGTGCCGCCGAGTTGTCCGGCGGTGGTGCCACGTGAAACACCGGCGTCGAGCAGCGCCATGGCGGGCCGCTGGCCGCAGGCGTCGGCGGCATCGATCCATTGCCGGGCTGTGGCCAGCCGGTCGGGGTCGGCCGATGGTTCATCGAGCCGGACGGCACGGATGACCGGATAGGGCCGCAGTTCATCGCACCGCCACGGGGGGTCGCTGGTGGCGGGTGGCCCATCGAAGACGCCATGGAGCTGGATCAGATCGAGGCCGACCTGCGCGGCGATGGCCAGCATCTCGTCGGCCGGCCGGCCGACGAAGACGCCCACTTTGACAATGCCGTCAGGCAGCCGAGCGGCGATTGTGGCTGCCTGCTCGACCGTGAGGCAGCGGGACGAGCCGGCGATGAAGTTCAGGCCGATGGCATCAGCACCGCAGTCGGCTACCAACCGGGCATCTTCAACAGAGGTCACGCCACAAACTTTGATGCGGAACATGCCCCTCGGTTCCTCAGTTGAAAAGGGAGGCTCCATCGCCAGCCGCAACCGGCAGATTCCGCGTCGGCCGCCAGCATCGGGATGATCGTCGAAACCCTAAAAGTCTATGCGCCCGGCCCGCAGTGCAGGAAGGTGCCGTCTGCGGTCGAAAAGAGAGTGGTGCGGGGGGAACCTCAGCCCGGGGCCGTTATGTGGACCTGTCCCGCGATCGCTTCACCATTAATAGCATCCATGCCAACACCGCCCCGCCTCCGTCCCTGCGACAACCGACCGTTCATGGCCCTGCCCCGGGTCGCGTCGTTCCATCCCTCCCGCGATGCCCGGGAGGCGGTTGAGTCATTGGAGCGGGGGATCGAGCGGGCCGAGGGGGTCGGCCTGCTGGTGGGCCCGGCCGGCACGGGAAAGTCGCTGCTCTTGGCCTGCCTGCGGGAGCGGCTCGACGACCGCTTTGCCGTGGCGTTGCTCTCCGGGGCGCGGATCTGCACCCGCCGGGGGCTCTGGCAGTCGATCCTGGCCGATCTGGGTGAGCCCTACCGCGGGCTTGACGAAGAAGAGCTGCGGATCGGCCTGGTCGATCGGCTGCGGGGGCTGGCGGCGACGGGGTCGGGGCTGGCCGTGCTCGTCGACGAAGCCCACACGCTGCCCCGCCGCCTGCTCGAGGAACTGCGGCTGTTGGCCGGTGTGGTGACCGATCAGCCCGCTGTTCATCTGGTGCTTGCCGGCACCGTGCGGCTGGAAGAAGTGCTGGGCAGCAAGGAATTTGAAGGACTGGCCCAGCGGATCGCGGTCCGGGGCTATCTCGAACCGCTCGACTATGAAGAAACCTGCGGCTATCTCCGCACCCAGATGCGGACGGCCGGCCTGTCCTGGGACGACAGCTTTGAACCTGGCTGCGATGCTGCTGTCTACACGATCACCGAGGGCGTCCCACGGCTGATCAACCAGTTGTGCGATCGGGCGCTGCGGCTGGCGGAGGATCGCCGGGCGGCACGGGTGACCACCGCCGAACTGGCTGCCGCCTGGGAAGAGATCCAGCGGCTGCCCCCACCGGCGGCGTTGCGGAGCGAGCCAGCCCGTGGTGCTCGAGACACGATTTCCGCCACGGGTTCGCCCGACTGCAGCGAGCCGCCCGTGCCGCCCACCGTCACCGACCGCGACGACTTTGAAGACGACCCCGAGGCCGCCATCATTGAGTTTGGGAGTCTCGACGACGAACCGTTGGCGACTGATGACGAGGCAGCCGAAACCCCGCAGCTTTCCCGCACCATCGCCTTCGCCGAAGCAGCGGGTGATCAGCAGGGGCTGCCAGCCTTCGACGCGGAAGAAGACGAGGGCGAAGGGGTCTCGGCCATCGACTTTGAAGCCTCGCGAGCGGCAACCGAGTATGCGATGCGAGCACTCGCCGAGGCGGCTGGTGTGGGGGGAGATGACGAGGTGATGATGCGGCTGCGGCCCCGGCAGGTCGCCGATGATCCTGGCCGCCCCGATACCGAGATTGAATTGATTTTCGATCCACCGTTCGGTGCCGAGGATTCCGATCGCCCGGACCCTTTCGCCGAGTTGTTCGCCGAGGAAGAGGCGGTGGTTGAGCGATTTGTCATGCGAGGGCCGGATGGCTTTCACGACCGCATGCATGTGGCCAGCCGGGAGGGCCAGGCCATTGCCCGCCAACTGCCGGCAGCAGAGCCGACCAACCCAACCCCAGCCGCGGCTGCCCCGGAGGCCGAAACGATTGCCTGCGGCCATGCTGCCGAAGCGTCGGCACCCGGAACGGTCATCGAGCCAGACGACTCGGACATGGTGGTGATTGAAGACGACGACCATCCCGACCCGAACGCCCCCGACGGCTCGGTCTTTGCCGTTCGCCTCGGGGACTATTCGCAGCTGTTTGCCCGGCTGCGGCGGGGCGGCCAGATTGAATCGTCGCGGCAGGCCTGAGCAACCGGTTGGCTTTTTCGGCTGCGGTCAATCTGCGACACTTCGCCGAGAGCCATGACCGCAGTCGCCTCATCAGCATCCTGTTCCGCCGCCAGCGGCCAGCCGCCAGCCGACCGGGTGCTGGTGATCGCCGCCACCTACCAGGAGGCCGAGAATGTCCTGCGGCTGGTCGATGCGGTGTTGGCGGCTGATCCGCGGGTCGATCTGCTCGTCGTCGATGACGACTCGCCGGACGGCACCGGTGGCCTGGCCACGCAGCGGGCAGCGACCGAGCCGCGGCTCAGCGTGATGATCCGGCGGGACCGTCGCGGCCTCGGTACCGCGGTCCTCGATGGCCTGCACGAGGCCCGCCAACGCGGCTATCGGCTGGCGGTCAATCTCGATGCCGACTTCAGCCATGACCCGGCCGACATTCCCCGGCTGCTCGCCGCGGTCGAGCCGCCGGGCCAGCCGCCGGCCGCTGTCGTACTCGGTTCCCGAAAAATTCCGGGCGGTGGGGTGGTCGGCTGGCCGCTGTCCCGGCATCTGCTCAGCCGGCTGGTCTGCTGGTGGACGCGGTGGGTGCTTCGGGTGCCGGCTCGAGATGGCTCGAGCGGGTTCCGGGTGCTGCGGCTAAGCTTTCTGCACGCCCTGCGGGAACCGGCCGAAGGCTATGCCTTTTTTGAGCAGATGCTCTGGCAGATCCATCGGGCCGGCGGCCTCATTCGTGAGGTGCCCATCATCTTTACCGACCGGCAGCGGGGGGCTAGCAAGGCCGACCTGCGGCAGATGCTCACAGGTGGCGGTGACCTCCTCCGCTTTGCGGCGGCAACCTGGTTTTCAACGGGAGCACGATCATGACCAGCCCCAAGCCCTGCATCGGCATTCTCACCAGCGGCGGGGACTGTCCCGGCCTCAATGCCGTCATTCGAGCGGCGGTCATCTCCTCTGACCGGCTGGGCTATTCCTGCGTCGGCTTTCTGCGGGGCTACGAGGGGCTGGTCGATCCGGTCGATTACATCCCGCTCACGCCGGGGAACACCAGCGGCATTCTCACGCTCGGTGGGACGATCCTTGGCTCGACCAACCGCGGGCGGTTTGCGGCGACCGTGGGCGAGGATCAGCGGATCGCCATCGACCCCAAACTGCTCGAGGGCGTCGCCCAGACCGTCCGCCAGTTGGGCATCTGCGGGCTGATCTGTGTGGGAGGTGATGGCTCGCTGGCGATTGCCGAGCAGTTTCATGAGTTTGGCCTCCCGGTTGTCGGCGTGCCCAAGACAATCGACAACGACCTCGGGGCAACCGCCTTCACCTTCGGCTTCGACTCGGCCGTCTCTGCCGCCACCGATGCCCTCGACCGGCTGCGGACCACCGCCTCCAGTCATGAGCGGATCATGGTGCTGGAGGTGATGGGCCGCCACGCCGGCTGGATCGGGCTGCATGCCGGCATCGCCGGTGGGGCTGATGTCATTCTGCTGCCGGAGATCGGCTGGACCTTTGAAAGCGTCTGCCGCAAGATCGCCGACCGCGAGGCGGCCGGCCGCCGGCATGCCCTGGTGGTGGTGGCCGAGGGAGCGACCCTGCCGACCGGTGACCTGGTCTGCGTGACGGCGACCGGAGCCAACGAACAGGTGAAGCTCGGCGGCATCGGCCAGGTGGTCGCCGCCGAAATCGCCCGCCGGCTCGACCGGCAGACCCGGACGGTGGTACTTGGGCACCTGCAGCGGGGGGGCGAGCCGACCACGTTCGACCGGGTGTTGGCAACCGAGTTCGGCGTTTTGGCCGTCCAGTTGATTCAGGAGGGCCGGTTCGGTGAGATGGTATGCTATCGACCTCCCGAGATCGAAAGTGTCCCGATCGCCACCGCGATCCGCACCCTTTCGCGGGTCGATCCGGCCGGCTCAGCCGTCCGGGCAGCCCGCGGCCTCGGGATTTGTTTTGGGGATTCCGGCTGAACGTCCCTTTGGATGAATACGCACAGGATTGGGCAAGGAGCAGGCAATGGCGGCAACGGAAAAAGCGGCGGGACGGGTGGCCAGCGTGATGCAGGAGCATCGGACCTTCCCGCCCCCCGAGGCCTTTTCCAGCCGGGCTCGGATCGGGTCATTGGAGGCCTACCGTGAGCTCTATGACCGGGCCGCCGCCGACCCGGCCGCCTTCTGGGCCGAGCGGGCCGAGGCGCTGCCCTGGCTGAAGCCCTATGACGAGGTGCTCCGCTGGAACGCCCCGCACGCCGAGTGGTTCGCCGGCGGCCAGACGAATGCCTCGGCGGCCTGCGTTGACCAGCATGTGGCCGCCGGCCTGGGCGACAAGACGGCCTTGGTCTGGGTGGGTGAGCCGACCGGCGAGCGGCGGACCCTGACCTTTCGGGAGCTGCAGGCTGAGGTCAGCCGGGCGGCTGCCGGCCTGGCCAAGCTCGGCATCAAGCAGGGGGACGTCGTCTCTATTTATATGCCGATGACGCCGGAGCTGGTGATTGCCATGCTTGCCTGTGCCCGGATCGGGGCCGTGCATTCGGTGATTTTTGGAGGCTTTTCGAGTGAGGCGATTGCTGACCGGAATAACGATGCGCAAGCCGTGGCGGTGATTACCGCCGATGGCGGCTGGCGGCGGGGCAGTGCCCTGCCGCTGAAGGCGAATGTTGATGAGGCCTTGGAGAAGTCGCCCACGGTCAAGCATGTCATCGTGCTCAAGCGGACCGGCCAGGACGTGACCATGGTCGCGGGCCGCGACATCTGGTGGCACGATCTGGTCGCCGACATGCCGGAAGACTTTCCGCCGGTGGCGATGGACTCAGAAGCACCGCTATTTATTCTCTACACCAGTGGCTCGACCGGAAAGCCGAAGGGCATCAAGCACACCACCGCCGGCTACCTGCTGTGGGCCAAGACGACCGCCGAATGGGTCTTTGACCTGCGGGACGACGACCTCTTCTGGTGTACCGCCGACTGTGGCTGGATCACCGGCCACAGCTATGTCACCTATGGCCCGCTGGCTGCAGGCGTGGGCATCCTGATTTATGAGGGAGCGCCTGACGCGCCGCATCAGGGCCGCTTCTGGGAAATCATCGAGCAGGAGAAGCCGACGATCTTCTACACCGCGCCGACGGCGATCCGGGCCTTCATGAAGTGGGGGCTCGAGCACATCGACGGCCGCGACCTCTCCAGCCTGCGGCTGCTGGGCACCGTGGGGGAGGGCATCAACCCGGAGGCCTGGATCTGGTACCACGAGACGATTGGCGGCCAGCGGTGCCCGATCGTCGATACCTGGTGGCAGACCGAGACCGGCGGCATCATGATGAGCCCGCTGCCCGGTTGCACCCCGACCAAGCCGGGCAGCTGCACGCTGCCGCTGCCGGGGGTCTGTCCCGAAATTGTCGATGCCGCCGGCCATCCGGTCGAGCAGGGCGAAGGGGGCTGGCTGGTGATGACCCAGCCCTGGCCCGGCATGCTGCGGGGCATCTGGGGCGACGAAGAGCGGTTCGTCGAGACCTATTGGTCGCGGGTGCCGGGCAAGTATCTGGCCGGCGATAATGCCCGGCAGGATACCGACGGCTACTTTTGGATCATGGGCCGGATCGACGACGTGCTCAACGTGGCCGGCCATCGGCTGTCGACGATTGAAATTGAAAGCGCGCTGGTCAGCCATCCGACCGTGGCCGAAGCGGCGGCGGTCGGCCGGCCGCACGACGTCAAGGGTGAGGCGGTCGCGGTCTTCGTGACCCTGCGGGGCGGCGAGCCCGACGATGCCCTGCGGAAGGAACTGCGTCAGCATGTCCGGCACCAGATCGGCGCGATCGCCTCGCCCGACGACATTCACTTCACCGCCTCGCTGCCCAAGACCCGTAGCGGCAAGATCATGCGGCGGTTGCTTCGTGACATTGCCGCCGGCCGCGAGACGGTGGGCGACACCACCACGCTCGAGGACTACACGGTGCTGGCAAAGCTCCGTGGCAATGACGAATAACCGCAGGCTGCCGGCCGGCCGGCTGTGTAACCGGTTGCGGTTTTCGACATGGCTCACAAGGTGCCGGTGGCAAGCCGCCCCGGCCGCTTCGTTCAGCTTCGAGCAACGATGGAATCGCCGATGAGTCAGCCCGATATCAGGCAGGTGAAAACAGCTGTGTCGGCTGTCTGCCTGATGGTGGCGGCGACAATACTTCAGCTGCCGCGGGCGGCCGGCGAAAGCCTGCCGGTGTCGCCGGCGCTCGCGCCATTTCTCACGCAGCACTGTTTTGACTGCCATGCGGGTGCTGCCGGCGAGGCGGGCCTTGATCTGGAGGCAGTGCTGGCGGCTGGTCTCGATCCGGTCGAGCCTCATCGTGATCGCGTCTGGGCCCGGATCATCGACCGGGTCGCCGCGGGCGAAATGCCGCCGGTAGAGGCAGAGCCGCCGAGCCTGGCAAAGCGGGATCGGTTTGTTGTCGAGGCGGGCGACTGGCTGCGAACCAGACAGCGACTGCGGCAGGCCGGCTTTGGGCGGGTGCGGGCCCGGCGGCTGACACGGCTACAGATCGAGCGGTCGCTCCACGAACTGCTGGCGATCGACATTCCACTGGCCGACAAGCTGCCGGACGAGGGCCGGCCCCGGGGCTTTAGTACGGTGGCAGAGCGGCAGGCGGTGTCGCATCACCATCTGGCGAGTCACCTGAGGGTGGTCGATCTCGCGCTCGACGAAGCATTCGGACGAGCACTCGAGAACCGGCAGCCGCTCAGCCGTGATCTCGACCCGACGGCCATTTGTCGGAAGAACCCCAAGGCCCGCTGCCGCGAGCCCGAGCTTCGCGAGGGTCGGGCAGTCGTCTGGTCGTGCAGCATGCCCTACTACGGTCGCATTCCGGCGACCACCGCACCGGCAGACGGCTGGTACCGGTTTCGGCTGCACGGTTTGGGCATCAAGCTGCCTCCCTCCGGCGGCGTCTGGACGGCGGTCCACTCAGGTCAGTGCGTCTCGACAGCACCGATCCTCGAGCCGGTGATCAGCTTTGAGGCTGCCGCCGGCCCACGGGTGATTGAGTTTGAGACCTGGCTGCCTCGTGGACACATGCTGGAAGTCCGGCCCCAGGATCTGACTATCAAGCGGGCATCGTTCAAGGGGGGACAGGTCGGCACCGGTGAGGGGGAGCCGCAGAACGTGCCGGGGGTCGCCATCGACAGGATTGAGATGGAGCAGGTGCACCGGTATGACCTCGCCCAGCTCCGCCGGCAGCTCTTTGGGGCTGTGCCGCTTGAGCCTGGAAAGAATGGCCGGCTTGAGCCGGTGCCCGAGCAGCCAGCCGAGCAGTTGGCCAGCCTGCTGCACGACTTTGCCGGGCGGGCCTTCCGCCGGCATGTCGAGCGGGCCGAGGTGGCCAATGCGATCGGCTTGGCTGAGCAGCTGCTGGCGG
>CALAZQ010000454.1 GCA_937926325.1 uncultured Planctomycetaceae bacterium
CGCGGCCGGCCAGACCTGCCTGCCACCGAAGCCGAGATCGCCCAGTTCTGGAAGTCGGCCGGCATCTACGAAAAGACCCTCGCCAACCGTCGGGGAGCCCCCCGGTTTGTCTTCTTTGAGGGGCCGCCCACTGCCAATGGCATGCCCCACCCGGGACACTGCCTGACCCGGGCCATCAAGGACCTTTACCCCCGTTACCGGACGATGCGGGGGGAGTTCTGTGAACGCAAGGCCGGCTGGGACACCCACGGGCTGCCGGTCGAGGTCGAGGTCTGCAAGAGCCTCGGCATCCATTCCAAGGCCGAGATCGAGGCCTACGGCATCGAGCCCTTCATCCACCGCTGCCAAGAGTCGGTCTGGCGGTACATGAAGGAGTGGGAAACGCTCACCGAACGCATCGGCTTCTGGATCGATCTGTCGAAGGCCTACGTCACCTATCACCAGAGCTTTGTCGAAAGCGTCTGGTGGGCATTGGCCGAACTCTTCAATCGCGGCCTGCTCTATCAGGGGCACAAGATCGTCTGGTGGTGGCCACAGGGGGGCACGGCCCTTTCCAGCGGCGAGGTTGGCCAGGGCTACCGGCAGGTGGCCGACCCAAGTGTCTATGTCGCCTTCCCCCTGATCGACGCTGCCGGCCAGCCGACGCGACGCAGCTTGATTGCCTGGACGACCACGCCTTGGACGCTGCCGTCGAACCAGTTCGCCGCCGTCAAGGCTGACCTCACCTATGTCGCCGTCAGGTTTGCTGATGATCCCGAACACGAATATGTGCTGGCTGAACCGCTGGCGGCAGCCCTTGCTGAAAAGAAGAAGACCGACCTGGAACTGCTCGAAAGCTTTCCCGGCACGGCGCTGGTTGGCCGCTGCTACCTGCCACCCTTTGACTGCTTCCGCCCGGACGGCCCCGTGGAAACGTCCGAGACAACCAGCGGCGACAGTGAGCCGGTCGCCTGGCGGGTGGTGGCCGCCGACTTTGTCACCACCGACTCGGGCACTGGCATCGTCCACGTCGCGCCCGCCTTTGGCGAGGTTGACTACGGGGTGCTGCAGACTGAACGCGAGCGGTTCATCGGCGACACCCCGCCGCTGCTCAACTGCGTCGCCCCCGACGGCACGTTCACCGATGAGTTCCCGAGCATGAGCGGCCGGTTCGTCAAGGAATGCGACCGCGACATCAGCCGCGATCTCCGCAGCCGCGGGCTGCTGATCCATCAAGAGCAGTACCTCCACGACTATCCCTTCTGCTGGCGGGCCGATAACGACCCGCTCATTCAATACCCGCGAGCCAGCTGGTTCATCCGCACCAGCCAGTTCCGCGACGCGATGCTGGCCAACAACGAGCAGATCAACTGGATTCCCGAACACATCAAGGCCGGCCGCTTCGGCAACTTCCTCGAGAGCAACGTCGACTGGGCCCTGTCGCGGGAACGCTACTGGGGCACGCCGCTGCCAATCTGGGTCTGCGAAGAAACCGGCCAGGCCGAGGCGATCAGTTCCTACGCGACCCTGCTGGCCAAGCCGGGAGCCACCGGGGCTGAGGTCTTTGAGCAGGCCAAGGTGGCCAACCCCGACCTTTCCGATGACCTCCGGGTCCACAAGCCCTACATCGATGCGATCACCTACGACTCGCCGTTTGCAGCCGGAGCCCGGATGCGGCGGGTGCCGGAGGTGATCGACTGCTGGTTTGACTCGGGCGCCATGCCGTTTGCCCAGTGGGGCT
>CALAZQ010000455.1 GCA_937926325.1 uncultured Planctomycetaceae bacterium
AGAGCGGGTGATGGGATTCGAACCCACGACAACCACGTTGGCAACGTGGTGCTCTACCAACTGAGCTACACCCGCATGCACACACTTTCGGTGGTTGCGGGCCCGAAAGCAAGCCCTGCCACCGCCGAAAACCCCGTGAGTATAGCGCATCAAAGGGGCGTCGCAAGGTCAGCCAGCGGAGGCATTTGGAAAAGCCGTTCCGGGGAGGAATAATCGCGGTTCTGGTTTCCTCCGTGGCGCGTGGACTGACTGATGAAAATGCGGCTGCTCTTCAAATCGAAGACGGGCAAAAACCCCAAAACATTCGAGCTGAGGCTGCCACAGGTGATCGGCCGGGGCGACAAGGCCACCTTCAGGATTCCCCACGGGCGGATCAGCCGGCGGCACTGCGAACTGCTGGAAGAGAATGGCACGGTGTACGTTCGGGACCTCGGGTCAACCAACGGCACCATGCTCAAGGGCACCATGCTGCCGAGTCGGACCAAGACCCGTGTGCCGCCTGGCAGCATCCTCTCGGTGGGCGGGCTTGTCTTCCGGGTTGATTACAAAGGGCCGGTCGCCCAGCCCGTTGCCGACGAGGCCGAGGCGATCGACTTTCTGGAGGCAGAGCCAGAGGCGGAGCTGCTCGAGCCCGTCTTCGAGGCCGACCCGCTCGAGTCAATGGTGGAACTCGAGCCCGACGACGCGGCAGCGTTGGAGGCGGAACCGCTGGCCTCGCTTGTCGACCTCGAGCCCGACGATGCTGCGGAGCTGGAGGCAGAGCCACTCTCGGCAGCTGAGGCGGATGACTTCTTCCTGGAACCCGACGACGAGCTGCCCGAGGCCGATGCTGAGCCGCTGGAGTCACTGGTTGAGCTCGAGGCCGACGACGCAGCGGAGCTGGAGGCAGAGGCTGATGACGAGCCAGCCGGTGGCCAGGCCTCGGACGACGACGATTTCGACGACTTTCTCAAGGATCTTTGAGCCAGCCCGGTTCCCCACCCATGCCTGAGCAACCTTCCCGCCGGCTCACCATCCGCGACCTCGCCGCCGCCAAGGAGGCGGGCAGACCGCTGAGTATGGTGACCGCCTACGACTGGCCGACCGCGCGGCTGGTCGATGCCGCCGGCGTCGACTGCGTGCTGGTGGGTGACAGCGTGGCAATGGTCGTGGCCGGCCGGCCGACCACGATTGCCGCCACCATCGACCAGATGATCTACCACGGCGAGATCGTCGCCCGCGGTTGCTCCCGGCCGCTGGTCGTGGTCGATCTTCCCTTCCCGCTGCAGCACCTCGGTGTCCGCACCGCCGTCGAATCGGCGGCCCGCATCCTGCAGGCGACCGGCTGCCAGGCGATCAAGCTCGAGGGCACGGCCGGCCAGCGGGAGGTGATCGCCGCGATCGTGGCGGCCGGTATTCCGGTGATGGGCCATGTCGGCCTGCGGCCGCAGGCGGTGAACCAGCTGGGCGGGTACCGAGTGCAGCGGGATCGGGACCAGCTGCTCGCCGATGCGGCTGCCGCTGCTGAGGCCGGGGCCTGCGGCGTCGTGCTTGAGTGCATTCCGGCCGCGGTGGCTGCCGAAATCACCGCCAGCCTGCCGGTGCCGACCATCGGCATCGGGGCGGGGCCCGACTGTGACGGGCAGGTGCTGGTGCTGCACGACCTGATCGGGCTCTCGCTCGACAAGGTGCCCCGCTTCGTCCGGCCGTACGCTGACATCAAGGGGGCTGTCACCGCGGCCGTTGCCGCCTGGCGGCAGGATGTCGAAGCCCGCCGCTTCCCTGCCGCCGCTGAGACACCCGCCTGAGATCGTCCACGCTACGGCAGGACGACCTCGTCGGAGATCACCACCGGTCGGCTGGCCCGTACCGGCTGCGGCATGCCAGCCTCGGTCGGCATCATGCCACCGGCCAGCGGAACACCACCACCACCGCAAGAATTGCAGGGATCGACTGCCCCGCAGGGCGGGCAGGCCGGAGCACTGCAAGGCCGCATTGCTGCCGGTGCCGCCATCGGGCCGGGCAGGGCCCCCGCCGGCGTGAAGCCGGGCGGCAGGTGGCCAAAGCAACGCTCATATTTCCAGACCTCGAACGCGATGTATCGCTCCGAGAGACTCTTGCAGCCGGTGAGCCCTGCGGCGGCCAGCACAACTGGCACACACGCCAAGGCCCGGCAGATCCACTGCGTCCTCCGCATCGATCCGTCCTCCTGAGACAGGCGGACCGACTCGGGGCCGCCAGGGTGTGGATGGGTCGGCCCACGGCACCTTCCGTGAGGCCTCGCAACCCTACACCATGGCCCGAGCGCGGCAAGAAAAGCCGAGAAAAATTCAAGATCGGGCCATGGCGGCCCGAGCAATTTCCGGCGGTATCAGCCCTTGCGGTGCCGAATCTTCGCCCGCATCCGCCGCTTCTTCTGCCCCAACTTTCGCCGTCCCTTGCCCGACTTCTTGACACCCATTGACCTGTGCGCTCCGTTGATCCGGTGAATTGTTTGCTGATCACCCCGAAACGCCAGGCGGCATGCTTCAGAGCGATCACGTATTAGAATGCCCCGGGCTGTCATTGCAAGTTGCGACCGCCCCCGCCCGCCGGTTCCAGCGGCAGATCCACCATGATCGTCTTTTTCCCTACCTACGCCCACAGGATCGCCCCGAAAGGTTCCTGGCGGGTGACTATCAGTGGCATGGTGTCGCGGCCGCTGCCACTGGCCAGTCGGCGGCGGACAATGGCGGTGGCGGTCTTCAAGCGGCTGCTGCGGCTGGATGAGATGCAGCTGGCATCGCCAATTTTTCAGGATCGGGCCGATGCTTTTCTGTTTCAGCGGATTGCCGGGCAGCCGGTGCAGATCAGGCTGGGCGACCGCACCATCGGGGTCGGGGTGTCGGATCGAACCGGTCATTTCGAGTCGAGCTTCGATCTGGATGAAGCGACCGTCGCCACCACGGCAACCCCGACGCCCAGTGGCTGGCGGCTGCCCTTCACCCTGGTGACCGATCCACTGGAGCCAGCCGTTACAGAGCCTGCTGCCGGCGAGGTGCAGTTGGTCGATCGCGAAGGAGTCTCGGTCATCTCGGACATCGATGACACCATCAAGGTCACCAATGTGGCCGACCGCCGGGAACTGCTGGCCAACACGCTGCTGCGTGAGTTCATGGCCGTGCCCGACATGGTGGCGGCCTATCGCGACTGGGCGTCCCGCGGCGTCGCCTTTCACTATGTGTCGGCCAGCCCCTGGCAGCTGGCGGTGAGCCTGCGGCAGTTTTTTGACACGGTCGGCCTGCCCTCCGGCTCGATGCACCTGCGGCTGTTCCGGCTGAAAGATTCAACGCCGCTGGGCCGGCTGCCTTCGGCGAAACGATCGAAGCGGGCCGCCATCATCCGGATTTTCGATCACTTTCCCCGGCGGCGGTTCATCCTGGTCGGTGACTCAGGCGAACGTGATCCGGCTGTCTATGCCGCGGTCGCCCGGCAACGGCCGGAGCAGATCGCCGGGGTCGCCATCCGGCGGGTTGCCAGCAGCAGGCCCTGGCCGAAGGTGGAACAGCAGCTGCGGCAGCTTGCCGGGCGATTGCCCGCCGGCGGGCTGCGGGTCTTTCACGCCGCGGCTGAGCTGGACGACCTGATTCCCGAGCCAGCGGTGCCGCCAGCTGATTACCAGGGGCTGTCGAACGCGTTCTGAAAGTGTTCCACCAAGGGCTGGGGCTGCCGCAGCCGCCAGCGGGAACCGGCTGCGTCGGCAGCAAACGTGACGGTCACCACGTCGATGCGAACCGCACAGTCCTCCAGCCGGTGCCGGCGGATGTAGGCGTTGGCCAGATCGACCAGCCGCCGCTGTTTCTTCTGGTCGATCGTCTCGACCGGATGGCCGTGGGCGGTGCTGCTGCGGGACCGCACCTCGACAAACACCACCGTGCGGCCGTCGAGGGCGATGATGTCGATGTCACCCCGGAGCACCCGCTCGCGACGGCTGATGATCCGATAGCCCAGCCGCTTGAGATAGCGGGCCGCCTCGTCCTCGCCCCGCTGGCCGAGTTCAGCCCGTCCGGCCACCGTGCAGCTCCAGAGACAAGGGGACAGGGGAGCGACCGCCAGCGGCATTCGTTCCCGCAACCGGGCCGCCCGCAATCAGCCTTTTGCCGCCGCCTGCTTGGCGGCTGTATCGGTCCGCCGCTCCCGCAGCCGTACGGCCTTCCCAACCCGGTCCCGCAGATAGTAGAGCTTTGCCCGCCGGGTCACGCCCGACCGCTTCACCTCGATTTTGGCGATCTTCGGTGAGTGCAGCGGAAACTTCCGCTCGACGCCTTCACCGGCGACGATCCGGCGGACCGTGAACATCTCGCGGCTGCCGGAGCCACTGCGGGCGATCACCACGCCGGTGAAGACCTGAATCCGCTCCTTGTTGCCCTCGAGAATCCTGTTGTGGACATCGACGGTGTCGCCAATTTCAAAGTGATCGACGTCAGGCTTGAGGCTGGCGGCTTCGACCTGGGCAAGAATCTGCTGGCTCATCGGTGGGGCTCCTGGCAATGGGTGGCTGAAATTGGAACGTGTGGGTGAAAGGATCGCTAGGGCCGGTCGGCGTCGCTGCCGGCGGCGGCATGTTCCCGGTGGCGGGTCGCCTCGAGGGCCTGCTCCCGCCGCCAGTCGGCGATCCGGCGGTGGTCACCGGAGAGCAGCACCTCCGGTACCTGCAGGCCGCGGAACTCACGGGGCCGGGTGTACTGTGGGCCCTCAACCAGCCGGTCGGCTCCGGAGAACGAGTCGTCATCGGCGCTGGCTTCGTCGCCGAGCACCCCCGGGATCAGCCGGGTCACCGCTTCGATGACCACCATGGCGGCAACCTCGCCCCCCGACAGCACGTAGTCGCCGATCGAGATCGCCTCAGGGTTGAGGGTGTCGGCCACCCGCTGGTCGAAGCCTTCGTAACGGCCGCAGAGCAGCACCAGCCGGTCGCGGCGGGCCAGCTGTTCAACCAGCTGCTGCGTGAGCGGCCGGCCCGCCGGGGTCAGCATCACCACATGGGGCTTTGGAGCACCGCCGGCAACGGCGGCATCGGTCAGCACCGACTCGACGCACTCGACGACCGGGCCGGGCATCAGCAGCATGCCGGGGCCGCCACCGTAGGGCTTGTCATCGACCTGGCGATGCACACCGTGGGCGAAGTCGCGGATGTTCCTCAGCCGAATCTCGACCAGACCCGCCGCCTGCGCAGCCCCCAGCAGGCTTCCCTCGAGGAAGCCCTGAAACATCTCAGGGAACAGCGTGACGACGTCAATTCGCATGGGTCGAGCCGCATCGGCCTCACTCAGCAGGGGCTATTCGGACTTGGTTTCGCCGGCGTCGGGCTGGGCGTCGCCCTCGGCCGGGGCAGCCTCGGCTGCTGGCTCAGCCGGTGCCGCTTCGGCAGCCGGCTCGGCGGCCGCTTCGCTCCCTGCCTCGGCAGTCGTCTCAGCGGCAGCTTCGGTCGCTGCTGCGGCCGGGGCCTCGTCGGCAGCCGGCTCAGCGGCGGTTTCGACGGTCGCTTCGCCTTCGGCAGCCGGCTCTTCCGGTGGCTTCGGCACGAAGACCGGCTCACCCGCCTCGGGGACAATTCGCGGCATCGACAGCTTGGCCCGGGCCTCTTCCATCTCCTTCAGATGGGTACCGTTGGTGCCGTACTTTTTGATCAGCACCCGCACCTTGTCGCTGGGCTGTGCGCCGACACCCAGCCAATAGTCGACCCGGGCGGCATTGAGCAGGCAGCGGGCATCCGTGTCGGAGACACTCGGGTCGTAGGTGCCCAGTTCCTCAATCACCCGACCGTCCCGGGGGGTTCGGCGGTCGGCTGCACAGATCCTGTAGAAGGGGCGATGGGTCCGTCCCATCCGCTTCATTCGAATCACCACTGCCACGGCATCAACTCTCCAGAGATGGGCGGCCGTCCGGCAGAGTGTCGGTGGCCGCTGACTTGCATGTTCGGTTCAAGGAGCTGCGGCAGCGAACCTCGGCAGAGCCGGCTCACCTGCTGCAGCGAGCCTTCTAAGGTACACCAGTTTCGGGGGCAGAAAAGACGGGGACCGGCTTTTTCCCCAAATTCTCGCCATCGGGTGCCTCGCCCTGCTACCCGCGGGCGCCCCGCTTGCGGCGGCGGGCCTCTTTCTCCCGCTGCTTTTTCAGCTTTCGCCGCTGCTCGGCCGTCAGCCGTTTGCCGGTGTCGCCCTTGGGCCGCCCAATCCGGCCAGCGGGGTTGGCCATGGCGGTCTGCAGCTTCTGCACCTCCCGCATCCGTTCCCGCATGCCGAGGCCGGCCATGCCCTTCATCATCGACGCCATGCCGTCGAACTGTTTGACCAGATCGTTGACCTCCTGTGGCTGCACCCCGGCCCCGGCCGCGATCCGCCGCCGGCGTGACTGGTCGATGAACTTCGACGGGTTCCGCCGTTCGTCCGGAGTCATCGAGTCGATGATGCCGAAGAGCCGATTGACGTCTTTGTCGAGATCGGCATCACCCAGCATCTCCTGCATGCCCCCCATGCCGGGAATCATGCCGAGCACCTTGCCCAGCGGGCCGAGCCGCCGGGTCTGGAGCATCATCTTCTTGAAGTCTTCCAGGGTGAACTCGCCCGCTTTGAGCCGTTCCTCCTGCCGCTGCATCTCGTCCTGGTCGAACTTCCGCTGCGCCTCTTCGACCAGGCTGACCACGTCCCCCATGCCGAGGATCCGGCCGGCGAGCCGGTCGGGATGAAACTCCTCGATCGCCTCGACACCCTCGCCGGTGCCCATGAACTTGATCGGCACCCCGGTGACGCTTTTGACCGACAGTGCCGCCCCGCCCCGGGCATCGCCGTCGAGCTTCGTCATGATCACGCCGTCGATCTCGAGGGCCTCGTTGAAGGCCCGGGCGCTTTCAACGGCATCCTGGCCGGTCATCGCATCGACCACCAGAAACACCTGATCGGGTGAGACTGTCCGGTCGATCCGCGAGAGTTCCGCCATCAGGGCTTCGTCGATGGCCAGCCGGCCGGCGGTGTCGAGGATGACGACGGCGGCCCCTTCCTGCTTGGCCTTGGCCACCCCCGCCTTGCAGACGGCGACCGGATCGGTCTGGCCGTCAGGCGTGTGGACCGGCACGCCGATCTGGCCGCCGAGGACGGCCAGCTGTTCGATGGCGGCCGGCCGCTGCAGGTCGGCGGCGACCATCAGCACGCCCCGGCCCTGCTCCTTGATGCGGCGGGCCAGCTTGCCGCAGGTGGTGGTTTTGCCGGAGCCCTGCAGACCGCAGAGCATCAGCACCGTCACCTCACCGGACCGGAAGGGGATGGTGTGGTCCACCGGCCCCATCAGGTTGACCAGTTCGCGGTGGACGATCCCGACAAGCTGCTGGGCGGGGTCGAGCGACTCCAGCACCTTCGCCCCGACGGCGTCGGCGGCGACCCGGTCGAGGAACTCTTCAACCACGTCGTAGGCGACGTCGGCCTCGAGCAGGGCGGTGCGGACCTCGTCCAGGCCCTCCCGCATGTTGGCTTCGCTGAGCTTGCCGCGGCCGCGGAGGGACGTCAGAGCCGAGGTGAGCGACTTGGAGAGGTTGTCAAACATGCCGCCGAGTATAGCTGCCCCGGGCGGCAGGAAAGGGGCCTGCTCCCCGCGACGATGGGCCGCTCGAATCGGGAGCGATCACACGGCGTGTCGCATGGCCCGATGCGTGGCCGGCAAGAGCGGCACATCGTCGCGGGGAGCAGGCGGGCTCGATCAGGTTGTCAGGCCGATCTGGCGGTATCTCAGGAAAAGGTGCCGGGCTCACCGGTGGCCGGGCCGGGGCTGATGACGGTACCACCCTCGATCACGCCTTCGCAGCAGGGAGCGGGGGAGCCACAGGGTTCGCAGCAGGGGGCGGCCTGACAGGGATCGCAGGGGACCCCGCAGTCCTGACGATAGATTCGCCGGCCGGTGTTCCGGAACTCCATAAAGGAGGGCCGGCGGCAGCTGTTGCCGAAGCAGCTGCTGCAACCGGGCAGCGTGGCCAGGCAGCCGACGGCGGTGAGCAGGCAGACGACACGGATCATGGAGAAGCCTCCGAAGGCGACAGGTTTTCAGGGCAGTGATGCATCGTCGTTGGCGATCACTGCCGGCAGCCGGCGTCTCAATCGCTGGCCACTCCCGAACCCTACCCCACGGATTGTGCGCGTGCCGGTAACTTTTTCTGCCGCCGCAAAAACGCGTGTGGCTGAAACACGTGCTACGGTTGGGAAGCTTCGGCAAACGCTGTCGGGGCCACACCGTTTGAATGGGCCGCGGGCAGGTTGGCTACTGCTCCGCGGCAGCACCGATTCCAGAGCTGAGCGTTTCAGTGTTCATGCGATTTTGCCAACTGAAAACCTGTCGGCAGGTTCCCGGTTGTTCTGCGGGACTCAGGCGTGGCCTGTCCGGCGTTGTGTTCCTGATCGCGCTGACTTTGACGGCTGCTCAATCCGCACCTGCCGCCGGGCTGAGTGACTGCCGGGCAGTGGAGACATCGCTGTCATCGTGCCCGGCGGCCTGTCCGGTTCCAGCTGAAGTCTGGGCGGTGAGCACGCGGCGGCTGCCGGGCATCTGCGGGCTGCCAGCGACGGCTCACCCGGGGGTCGAACGCTACGACGGCAGTTCCCGCCGCTGGCTGCCGGCCGACCTCGGCGGGATTGTGGCCGGTGAACAGCCGCTGGTCATCTTTATTCACGGCAACCGCTATGACCCCTGTTCGGCGAAACGCCAGGGGCTGCAACTGGCCCGACGGTGTGCCGGCCTCTGCGGGCCGGCCAATGCCCAGACGCTGGTCTATTCCTGGCCCAGCCAGCAGGACGGCCGGCTGCTGAAGGATGGCCGCAGCAAGTACCGCCGCTGCTACACCGAGGGCTATTACCTGGCCTGGCTGCTGGGCCAGCTCGCCCCCGACCGTCCGGTCGTGTTCGTGGGGTACAGCTTTGGAGCTCTGATCACCCTCGAGGCCCTCGACAACCTGCTGACAGCTGAAGCGGCCGGGCTGCCGGTGAGCCCCTGGCGGCAGCGGCCGGGAGAGACCCGGCTGGTCTTCATCGCCCCGGCAGTCCGCTGTGACGCCTTCGCCCCATGCGGCCCCTACCGTGAGACCCTCGATTGCGTCGACTGCCTATCACTGACCATCAACTCACGGGATGACGCCCTCCGGTTTTTCCACCTGCTCGATCGGTACACGAAGGTCGATGCCCTGGGCCACACCGGGATGCCGCAGCGGTGGGTCCCGGCCGAGGTTGCCTATTCGGCCGTCGACGCCCGAAGAATCGTCGGCCGTGAACATGGCTTTCCGCTCTATCTCCGTTCGACCACGCTGATGCGGCGGATCTGTGGCGACAGCTATGGAACAGCCCTCGACTTGCAGGCTGCCGAGCCGCCTCCAGCCGCACCGCTCGAGGCTGCCGAGGCCCAGCGGCCGAGGCCCAGCAGGTGGGCGGAGAGGTAACAGCCGTCGCAGGGTACTCACGAACCTGCAGGCTGTTCCAGGAACCAGCGGGCGGTCGCCGTCAGGCCCGCCTCGAGGCCGGTGGTCGGCCGCCAGGCGAGTGCTTCGGCGGCACGGTCGGCGGCGACGAGGTTTGAGCGGAGGTCACCGGGCCGGGCCGGGCCGTGCTCGGGTGACGGGAGTGCTGCGGGCCGGCCGGCAGCCGCCAGCAACTCGGCCATTCGTTTCCGCAGGAGGTCCTCCAGTTGGTTGACGTCGGTGCCGATGCCGGTGCCGATGTTCAGGCTGACCAGCTGGCCCGGCGGCACTGCGGTGTCGCCGAGGGTGAGGGCCGCCAGATTGGCGGCGGCGACATCGGGGCCGTAGACATAGTCCCGCACGTAGCGGCCGTCGCCATTGATCCGGGCCGGCTCACCAGCGAGCAACTTCTTGCAGAAGATGGCAACGACACCCGCCTCGCCATGCGGGTTCTGCCGGGGCCCGTAGACGTTGGAGTACCGCAGGGCGACGG
>CALAZQ010000456.1 GCA_937926325.1 uncultured Planctomycetaceae bacterium
TCAGGAGCCGCGGGGAAAGGTCAGTGGTGGCTGGGCCGGGGTTGGCTGCGGCTGCCGAGGCGGCTGTGGATTGCCAAAGAGCGCCTCGAGGCCACGGCCGATGCCGTCGCGGAGGACCGCATCGGCGGTGTTTTCCATGATGCGTCCCAGAATGGTGTCGATTGCGGTGGCATCAAACTGTGGCCGCCGCACCGTGCCCCGCAGGGGAATGACAAACGGCGTCCGCAGCAGCCCCGCCACGACCGGTGTCGCCCCGGCCAGATCACCACGGAAGGCCACCTCAAGCTGCATCGCCAGGCTGCCGTCACGGCCCACGCTGCCTTTGCTCCGAACCGAGAGCTGCCCCATATCGAGCACGAGGTTGTCATGATCCACCCGGCCGTCGGCCAGCCGCACCCGCACCGGCTCAGGCCGAGCTCGCAGCAGCACCACGCGGTCACCGAAGGCAAACCGCGGATCGACGACGCTTTGCAGCTGCGCCAGCAGGTTGACCAGCGGGCCCGCCATGTCGCCCGGGGCCACGGCAAAGTCTTCGAGCCAAAGCTGCCCCTCCAGCCGACCGGCAAGCAGATCGGCCAGCGGCAGCCGGCCACCACCGGTCTCGACCGAGAGCCGGCCGCTGGCTTCGGTGGCACTTCTGAGAATCGGTGAGAGCCAGCCGAGATAGTGACTGCAAATGTCCGGCGTCAGGACCACATGCTCGACCACCGGACCTGGCGGCAGCACCAGCTCTCCCGGTGGCGGTGAGAGCCTGAGCCAGGGGGCACCCCGCAGCCGGCCACCCGACACTGGAATGTCGAAGGGGCCGAAGGCCAGCTGCCCTTCGACCAGCCGCACGGGCAGCTCGCCCGGCCCCACCGGAAACTCCGCCAGCCGGCCACCCTGCCAGGCCAGCGTGGTCTCAGCGGTGAGCCCCGCCAGCCAGCCCGCCAGGTCATTGCGGCTGCCAGCATCAGTTCCGCGTGGCAGGGCAATCAGGCGGCCCGCACCGCCAGCTGTCGGACCCTGCCACTGTTTGGGCACTGGCAGTTCCACCGGCCCAGCCCCAGCCTCAGCCAGCGCCAGGCCCACTTGATTGAGGCTGCCACTGAGGGCAAACGGCTGCGGGCCACCGCCAGAGAGCTGCACGAGTCCACCCGAGGCGGGCGTGAGCAGCCGGGAAAGCTGACTAAAATTGGTGGCGAAGGTGCCCCGCAGGTCAAGCTGTCGGCTGCCGCGGAGGTCGCTGAGCCTGCCCGAGGCGGCAAGCCCCAGGGTCGATGACTCCAGCGTGAGCCGATTGATCAGGAACTGCTGCTTTGCAGCCGCTGGCATTGCCGGCCGGGTCAGGTCGAGCACGGCCTTGAGCTGGGGCTCGTTCCAGACCTCGCGGCCCGCCGGCAGCGGTTCACCCCTGGGCGGTGTCGCTGTGAGTGCCAGCTGGCTGCCGGTCAGCTCCACCAGCAGGCTGACACCATCTCCTGCATCGACCAGTTCGGCCGTTCCCCAGACCCGTCCGCTGGCGGCATACCGGGGAAGCTTCGGTGACAGCCACCGCTGCAGCCGGGCCATGTCGGCCTGCCACTGCAGCCGGCCGCGGATCAGCTCAAGCAAGCGGTCAACCGTCATGCCTTCAGTGGCCAGCCGCAGGCCATTGGTGCGGAGGGAGGCGGTTGCCGTCAGCACTTCGGCGGAAGCCAGATCGATCAGCCCCCGCTCGGGGTCGATCGACCCGGCAGCCGACAGCACCACTCGCGGCTCTTTGAGCTCAAGGCTGTCAGTGGTCAGGGCCAGGGAATCGATCTGTCCGGTTGCCTTGGTAATCTGCCACTGCGAGCCGGCACTGCTGATGGTCAGGCTGCTGTCGAGCTGACCGGCCAGCTCGACCGTGCCCGGTGGTGGCGTCCAGCCCGCCACGACCAGCAGCCCCTGCAGCCGGTCCTGCCAACGACCGAGGCCACCAGCCAGTCGGCAGTCGATCGTGCCGCCGCCGCCGTTGCGGGCCCGCAGCTGGGGCCAGCCCAAACCTGCTGCTGGCAGCGTGACCGTGCAGCCTCCGGCCACCGCCGCTGCCGCCAGGTCACCGCCAGCCTCGATTCGCAGGCTGGCCTGATCGAGCACCACCTGCTCGGCGGCGGCAGTCCCCACCGCCTCGACGTCGACCGCCACCAAGTCGTCCTGCCAGATCGGCCGCCCACCCACCGACCACGAAAAGTCTTCCAGGCTTGCTGCCGCTGACAGCGTGGTGGCAGGAGTGTCGGGAGCTTGGCCCAGCAGCAGCCGGCCGCGGGCCGTGCCAGCTACTGCCAGCGGCCGGTGAACCGACTGGAGGTCGAACAGCTCAGCGGCAGCGGCGAACAGGTCGCCCAGTTCAACCCGCCACGTCGTTTCGATGCCGCCGGCTCGGTTCGTTGCCTTCAGCTCAGCCGCAGCCGCGGCCAGCCGCGCCTCGGTCAGCTGCAGGTGGCCACTCGCCAGTCGCCGGGCCCGCAGCCAGCCGGTGCAAGGCTCTGGCCACCTAAGGTCATGCGTGCCCTGAATGGCAGCCAGTTCTACCAGCGTGGTCTGCAGTTCAATTCCCTGCCGATCGCCGGCAAGGTCAAGCTCGACCGCACCACCGGTCACCCGGACGTCGGGCCGCAGGGCAAGGCCGCCGGCCAGACTCCGGGCAACAGCCGCCAGATCGAGCTGGGCGTGGGCAGACAGATCGGGTCCGGCAACCGCTTCCAGCCACGACCACGCCGCTGCCCAGGTAGCCGCTGGCAAGGCCGCCGGCAGGCGGATTGTTCCAGTGATAGCACCGCGACCGAGGGACGACTCCAGGTTCAACCGCTCAACCTGCAGCTGCTCTGGTGAAGCGGCCAGGCCGAAGGGCACCTCCAGCCGGTCGATCTGAAGTCGATCCCTGCCCGTCGCCGCATCCCGTAGCGACAGCTGACGACCGGCAAGACTGCCGGAACAGGCAAGCTGCCAGTCGGCCGGGCTGTTGCCGGTGGCGACCGGAGCTGAGGCAACGGTGACGTCGGCCCGCAGATCGAGCTGGCCAGCGAGCAGAACTGGCCAGCCGAATCGGCTCGCCGCCAACCGGGAGCAGCCAGCCGGGAGCCCGGTGCCTCCAACCGCAAGCGAGCGGCCGCTGGGGCCGGCAGCAGCGACCGTAAGCGACCAGCCCCCAGCGCGGGCCAGTGTGGCCGCCGTTCGGCTGGCAACGCTCCCCGAACCAGCTGCGGCGGTAAGGGTCGGGCTGTCGCGCACGTCAAGCTGAGGCTGGCCAACCTGCCGCAGCCGGCCACTGACGACTGTATCGATCGGCGGCAGACCGTCGGCGACAGCTGCCGAAGTCAGGGGAATCGTGGCAGCCAGCTCGGTGATCCACCAGGCCTCGTGATGCCGCAGGTCAATCAGTTCAACAGTCACGTCGAACAGTTCGAGCGATCCGTTCAAGGCAGCAGGCTGCGGGGCAGCAGGCTGGTCACCCGCCGCGACGGCCCCCCACTGGCCGGCAGCCGGTGCTGCCGGCAGCGGTTCCGGCGGCTCAGCCAGCCTGTCCAGCCATGGCGCCAGCACGGTCTCGATTGTGCTGCCCCCCTGCCAGACGGCAGTCGAGAGCCGCCCGCCGTGGACGGTGACCGGTCCCAGGTCTGCCGGTTGCACAACCAGCCGCAGGGGGCTGCGGCCAATTGTCAGCCGATCGATCGCCAGCAGGGCCTGGCCGTCCGACGTCTCCAGCAGCACATCGCGGTAGACGATGGGCCCGAACCAGTGCCAGTCGGCCCCACCACTGCTGAGCTGGCCGGCAATGCCGTTGAAGGCCTGCCTGAGCGGCCAGTCGCGGACTGCTGGAATGAGCGTCACCCGGGGCAGCTGCCAGAGGGCCAGTGCCAGCAAGCCCAGGGCGAGCAGTCGACGCCACCGCCTCGACCGCCGTGGCGGCGGCGACAGGACCGGCTCATCATCGTCCCAGAGATCGTCCATGACCGGCGATGAGTATAGAACCGGTCACCGCCGCCGCGAAGCCGAACCGGCCAGGGCAGCCAGGTCGGCCGGCGTGTCGATGTCACAGCCGGCAGCCCCCACGGGATCGATCTGCTGCCAAGCAGCGGTCGGAATCAGCACGACGTGATCAGCGTCTTGCCCTGTAAGTGTGGCCACAAAGCCCCGCAGGTCGCGGCGGCCGCTGGCCAGAAACGCTTCCAGAGGACCAAGCAGCTGGGGCCGACAAACAGAAAAGAGATACTGCGGCTGGCCAGCGACCTCGGGGATGGCCCAGGCGACGCTATCTGCAGCAGGCGGCAGCCAGTCGAGCAACGCCTGTACCAAGGGCGGCCGCAGCAGCGGCAGATCACAGGCAACCAGCAGCACCGCCGCCGGCAAGGGCCGGCCTGCCGTTGCTCGTTGCTGACAGATATCGGCCAGGCCATCCCTGATTGCTGCCAATGGGCCGGCCCCGGGCTGGCTGTCGGCCAGCTGCCGAAGACCCAGGAAGCGGTCCCGCAGGTCGGCTGGCACCGGCTCCCCACCGACCACCACGATTTCGGCGATGACCGGAGCAACTGCAGCAGCCACTCGGCCCAGCAACAGTTCACCACCAACCTCACAGGCGGCCTTCCCACCAGCGGGCCGCGCCGCCCCCAACCGCCGGGCCGCACCGCCAGCCAGCAAGATCGCCGCCGGCTGATCATCGCAGTTTCGTCTGTCACTGCTTCCCACTGGTGACTCAGGCAGACAGCCCTGCGAGGAACCGGCCGATGCGGTCGAGGCCGGCATTGAGCTTTTCGTCAGAGGCAGCAAACGACATCCGCACATGCCCCTCCGCGCCGAAGGCGGCCCCGGCGACGGTCGCCACCTGCTCCTGCTCGAGCAGCCGTTCACACCATTCAATGCTGGTGGCCGGACCGCCCGGCTGGCCAAGCGACTGGCTGATATCAAAGAAGGCATAGAAGGCACCACCGATGTCAGGAATCCGCACGCCGGGCAGCTGCCGGAGCCGGCTGATGACCAGGTCGCGACGGGCCTGAAACGCAGCCCGCATCTCAGCCACGCAGTCCTGCGGTCCGGTCAACGCCTCGAGTGCCGCATGCTGGCTGATGCTGCACGGGTTGCTTGTCTCCTGGCTCTGCAGGCTGCCCATCGCCTTGGCCAGCGGGGCTGGTGAGATCGTCCAGCCGATCCGCCAGCCGGTCATCGAATAGGTTTTGCTGACTCCGGCCACTACCACGCAGCGGTCGGCCAGCCCCGGCCGCAGGGTCGGGAACGAGACCGACTCGCGGCCGTCGAAGACCAGCTGGTCATAGATCTCGTCGGAAACCACCGCCAGGTTGGCCTCGATGGCGACATCGGCCAGGGCCTCAAGTTCGGCCCGGGTGTAGACCACACCGGTGGGGTTGCTGGGCGAGCAGAGCAGCAGCATCCGGGTCTGCGGCGTGATCGCAGCGGCGAGCGCCGCTGGCTTCAGCTTGAAGTCATCCTCGAGCGTGGTCGGCAGCAGCACCGGCACGGCACCGGCCAGCTTGATCAGTTCGGCATAACTGACCCAGTAGGGGGTCGGCACGACCACCTCATCCCCCGGGTTGAGCACCGCGGTGAAGACGTTGTGCAGGCTGTGCTTGGCACCGTTGGAAACAATCACCTGGGCCGCGTCGACCGCCAGCCCCGCCCGCCGGCTGTAGTCGGCCGCGACTGCCTGGCGGAGCGCCGGGATGCCGGCCGCCGGGGTGTACTTGGTCTTGCCCGCGGCGATCGCTGCCGCCCCCGCCTGGCAGATGTGCGGCGGCGTGGGGAAGTCGGGCTCACCGACCGACAGGTCGATGACATCGATGCCTTCGGCCTTCATCGCCCCGGCCCGGGCTGCCATCGCCAGTGTGGCTGAGGGTTCGAGGGAGGCCATCCTGGTGGCCAACCGGAGCGAAGCGGCCTGTTCCATCAATTGATCGTTCCTTTCTCAGGCCCACGGCAGGGCCGTCAGCGACGTGGCATACTTACTCGCAGGCCGCGACGGTCACGCGGCCCTGTTGCAGATAATAGCACGCCGCAAACGAGGAGCTTTTCATGGCGAGTGGGCAGGTCGGACTCTGGCTGGTGGGCGCGAAGGGCGGCGTCGCGACAACCGTCATGACCGGTCTGGCCGCACTCAGTCGTGGACTCGTCGAGCCGATCGGGCTCGTGACAGAGACCGAGTCGTTTCAGCAGCTGTCACTGGTCGGCTGTGACGCGTTTGTCGTGGGCGGCCACGACATCCGACCCGGAAAGCTGACCGACGAAGCCCGGCGGATGTGGACCAGCAGCCGCGCGATTCCACCCGAGCTGCTTGAGGCGACGGCCGCTGATCTCGAGGCGATCGAGGCCCGGCTGCGGCCGGGGACCGTCCTGGCGGCCGGCGAGTCGATCCAGGCCCTGGCCGACCCGGCAGTGGTGGCGGTGGCCGAGACACCGCGGCAGGCGATCGACCGCATCCGGGACGACATCCAGCAGTTTGCTGCCACCACCGGGGTCGAACGGGTAGTGGTCGTGAACCTCGCCTCGACCGAGCCCCCCTGGACCGGCACAATTCCCGAAACCTTTGCGGCGATCGAGCCAGCCCTCGATCAGCCCGCCGCCGCGGGCAGCCCGTTGCCGGCCAGCAGCCTCTATGCCTTGGCCGCCTTCGAGGCCGATGCCGCCTACATCAACTTTACGCCCTCGACCGGGGCGACTCCGCCGGCCATCGATGAGGTGGCCCGCCGCCGGGGCCTGCCGCATGCCGGCTGCGATGGCAAAACCGGTGAGACGCTGCTCAAAAGTGTGCTGGCCCCGATGTTCGCCGCCCGCAATCTCGAGGTGATGAGCTGGGTTGGCCACAACATCTTCGGCAACCTCGATGGCCGGATTCTCGATGACCCGGCCAACAAGGCCGCCAAGGTCAAAAGCAAGGATCACCTGCTGGGGGCATTGCTGCCGAAGCCGCCGCAGACACTCGTCTCGATCGAATATGTCGAGAGCCTCGGTGACTGGAAGACCGCCTGGGACCACATCCACTTCCGAGGCTTTCTTGGCACCCCGATGGCCATGCAGTTCACCTGGCAGGGCTGCGATTCGATTCTGGCGGCCCCGCTGGTGATCGATCTGGTGCGACTTGTCGATCGGGCCCGGCAGAACGGTGAACGTGGCCAGTTAGCCTGGCTCGCCAGCTTCTTTAAAAGCCCGTTGGGCTGCGCGGAACAGGGCTTTTCCCGTCAGCTTACGTTGCTTGAGCAATGGGTTGCTGCACAGGCTGGCTGCGGCTGACCAGCTGAAGACTGAGCCCGCCAAACTTCATCACGTGATCGTTTCGCGATCCGGCGGTGAAGGTCGACCGCAGATACGCTGGCTTGGGCCGGGATCATTCCCGGTACCTGAAAAGCAAAAAATTTTTGCCGACCTCTCTTGACAGTCTTTCGCCCAATTCTTGAAAACTCTGGCTGAGTTGCTGTCATGTTCCGTGCTTGCACGGCATGGCAGCAGTTCAACCGTCGATTGCTTCCAACGCACGGCACCCGCGGAGGCAGTCAGTTCCATAGTCTGGGTGCCAGTGGCAAGGAGCCATTCAATGGCCAAGAAGAAGGTCGCCAAGAAGAAGGTCGCCAAGAAGAAGGTGGCCAAGAAGGTCGCCAAGAAGAAGGTGGCTAAGAAGAAGGTCGCCAAAAAGAAGGTGGCCAAGAAGAAGGTCGCCAAGAAGAAGGTGGCCAAGAAGAAGGGCCACGCCTGATCCGTCTTCGGCGTGGCTTGCGGCGGTTGACGGATGGGGGCACTGTCTGCGGGCTTTTCGGCTCGCGGGCTTTCGTCTGACATCGCAGTGACCATGCCGCTGTTCTGACGAGAAAGGCCGGCCCGGGCTCTTGGGCGCCCGGGCCGGCCTCGTTTTTGCCCGTGGGAATCGCCCTGCGGGCAATTTGGTCGCTCGATCGGTGTTTTTCCCAATGACTGCCATATCTGTGCCGACCACCCCTGCCATTCCCCCGCAGCTGCTGGCCAGTGGCTTTCTGCTCGTCGGCTGTCAGGGCGGGGCTGAACCGGCCCTGGAGCGGCGGCAGCAGCAGTGCTTTCCGGAACTCCGCAAGGCTGTCTGGCGGCGGGGGCTGGTGTCGTTCCGCCTGCCTGAACCGAACGGCAACACCGACGAGCCGGCAGCCGCCTGGCGACACATGGCGGTGCCGCCCTTGCTGGCCGACCGGCTGGTCTTCGCCCGCGCAGCAATCCGGTCACTCGGACAGGTCAGCGGTGCCAACGATGAACAGCGGGTCGCTGCCACCCGTGCGCTGACCGGCCAGGCGGCATTCGCAACAGTCCATGTCTGGAAGCGGGACCTCCGACTGGCCCTCGAGGCCGAGCCGATTCACGCAGCACTCGCCACGGCGTACGGTCTTCCCGCTACGGCTCAACCGCCGGTGGCCGGCAGCCTTATTCTCGACTGCGTGATCGATACAGCCGACCGCTGGTGGATCGGCTGGCATCTGGCCAGCACGCCGGCCGACTGCTGGCCCGGTGGTCGCTACCCTGGCAGCCTGCCAAGTGAGGCCGTCTCTCGCGCCTGGCTGAAGCTCGACGAGGCGATCGCTCTGTTTGAATTGCCGCTCGAGCCGGGCCAACGGGCCTGTGAACTCGGTGCAGCTCCCGGCGGTGCCGCCCAGCGGCTGCTGGCTGCCGACCTTGAAGTGATCGGCGTCGATCCGGCCAGCATCGATCCGCGGGTAGCCGATCATCCCCGGTTCACCCACTGGCAGAAGCGGGCCCGCGATGTCCGCGTCAAGGATCTCCGGAACTGCGACTGGCTGGTGACCGACATGAACATCGATCCAACCAGCACGATGGCTGCTCTCGAACGCGTGCTGAAGACCTCCGGCCGGCGGCCCCGCGGCGTGATCGCCACCCTCAAGCTGCCTGACTGGTCGCAGGCCGATGACCTCGATGGCTGGCTCTCCCGATTCGCCAGCTGGGGGTATCAGCCGCGGGTGCGGCAGCTCTCGACGGGTGGTCGGGAACTCTGCCTGGTAGCCCTGCGACGGGGCCGGCGGCCGGGTGGCAAGCCAAGCGGTCAGTCGGCCTCAGCCGGTGGAGCCGATCCGGTCCAGACCTGATCGGGAGCGGTCAGACTGCCGGCCACAATGGCCAGCCGACCGGCCGCTGCCTCAACCACCAGCCGACCGGTCTCATCGATGCCGCGGCAGACCCCGCTGAGGCTGGCTGCCCGCAGCGGGCCCGCGACCGAGACGCTCCCTGCAACTGGTTCAGCCAGCAGGTCATAGACCGTGACCCGCTGACCGGTCAGGCTGCACCGCTGCCGGTAGCGTTCGATGAGATCGGCTGCGTCAGTGGTCGATCCGGTGGCGGCGATCGTGCCAAGCAGGGCAGGAATCAGCTCGGCCAACAGCCGGTCGTGGGCCAACGGCTGGCCACAGGCATCAGCCAGCGTGGTCAGCCGGTCGGCAATGGCCGCGGGGGCGTCGGCTGCCGAGCCGTGGGTGTTGATGCCGATGCCGATCAACAGCCGACTGTTTGTTGTCGCCTCGACCAATATCCCGGCCAGCTTTCGGCCGTGCAGTTCGACATCGTTGGGCCAGCGGACCTGGGGCGTGAGTTCCGGCTGCAGCTGGGCAAGCGACTCAGCCACCGCAAGGCCACAGGCGGGTGACCAGAGGGGCAGGGGAGATTTCAGCTGGTCGATCGCCAGCACCAGCGTCATGGCCAGGCTGCCTGGTGGTTGCCACCAGGCAGCCGCCCGCCGCCCCCGGCCGGCATGCTGCCGACCGGCCACTACCAGCGCGGGCAGCGGCAGCATGGTCATTGCCGCCAGTTCCCGGGCTCGGTCCATCGTTGAACCGACCACAGCATGCCACTCAACAGTCGGCAGACCGGTGGCCTCCTGCAGCCGCACTGCCTCAGCTGCTTCACGTGCTGCCGCTGACGGCTTGCTCGGTGGCGGTGGGCTCATGGGGCAGATGCGGGCTGAAAAGGGTGACCGCTGAGAAGCGGGGCAGGCGGGGTGGATTGGACGCAATGGGGTGGCCCAGGGCAAGCGGCGACCTTGACCCCCACGGCGGCGGCGCGGTACTCCCCGCCCAGACCGGGGCGGCATCCGGGGTCTTCCGGGTGGCCCCGGTCTGTTCCTTTGGCATGGGTCAGCGACCGCGTGCGTCTGCTCTGCTCTTTGTTGCTGCTGATCGGCTGCGGCCTGGCCACGTTCGGCGTGGGTGGGGAAGCTGCCGCGCAGACGGTGCAGCTGCCACCACCAGCGGCCTCGTCGCTTGACCGCATCGCGCAGGCGCAGGGGTCGCCCTACGGCTATCCACTCTCACCGCCACCGCCGGCCTGGGATCCCTACGGCCCCCAGGCCAGTCAGATCTATCCGGTGCCGGCTGCCAACCCGGTGGCCAACCCGACCCCAACCTGGGCCACGTCGGCCGTCACCGGCCAGCCCGGTTACCCCGGCTACTCGACTGCGCCGCCGGCGATTGTGCCGAGCAATCCACCGCCCCAGCAGATGCCGCCGGGCTATCCGCAACCACCAACTCAACAGAGTGAATGGTTTCAGGAGACCTATCAGCAGACCCTGCGGGTCTATCAGGGGGCCCGCGGCAGCTGGACCTATCTGTTGGGCAATGGCCAGGGCACCCGCGTGGCGGTCAATGAGCTCGACACCTCGGCCACCTTCGCCCTGCCGTTCTTCATGAACTCGCCGGCCAACCTCAACAAGGCACCGCTGCTGATCACGCCCGGCTTTGGCCTGCAACTGTGGGATGGACCGCAGCAGCTGGTGCCGACCGGTGCCGACCTGCCGCCCAACACCTACGACACCTTCATCGACACCGCCTGGAATCCACAGTTCACACCGCTGTTTGGGGCCGAGCTGGGCATCCGCGTCGGCATCTACACCAACTGGGACGTCCTCGTCACCGACAGCTGGCGCATCATGGGCCGGGCCATCGGCACGCTGCGGATGACGCCCACCTTTCAGGGCAAGCTCGGTGTGGTCTATCTCGATCGAAACCAGGTCAAGCTGCTGCCGGCCCTCGGCTTCACCTGGACCCCCAACGCCACCTCCCGCTACGACATCTTCTTTCCGGCGCCGCGGGCGATGTGGCGGTTTGGCCAGACCCGCCGGCATGCCTGGTGGGGCTATGTGGCCGGTGAGTACGGTGGCGGTGCTTGGACCTTCCGCCGGCAGCAGGGGATGATCTCACCGTTTGACTACAACGATATCCGCATCTCACTCGGCACCGAGTGGAACCCGCTGGCCCCCACGGGCCTGGCCGGCAACTTTGAGCTCGGCTACGTCTTCTATCGGCAGCTCTTCTACGTGACCGGGCCCCCGGGCTTCCAGCAGATCACCGATCTGCCCAGCACGATGATGTTCCGGCTGGGCTTGGCGTACTGACGACGGAGCGCGCCCATGCCTTCGCTTTGGGACTGGCCCCGACCCTGGCCGCTGCTGATGATGATGCTGCTGCTGGCGGGCGGCCTGCACCCCGCCACTGCTTGGGCTGACGACGCGGTCATGCCGCTGCCGCCGGTCGAGCCGATCGACCAGGGCTTCTTCGACCGCATCCGGCTGGCGGCCCTCGGCGACCCGCAGGACCTCACCGAACCGCTGTTGCCCGACGACGTCGCCCCGCCGGGTCAGCCGCGGCAGGAGAACGAGCCCCCCGGCCGCAAGCTGCCACCGGGGGCCAAGCCGGGCCCGCTGCAGCAATTGATCTTCACGGCAACCGAGCTTCCACGGCTGGGCAGCAACGGCCTCGGCCTGGCCACGCTGGAAACAAGCCTGACAATCGGCATGCCGGCCCCCACGGTCGACTCGCCACTGCTCGTCACCCCCGGCTTTGGTTGGACCTTCGTCGATGAGGCGAGCGGGCCGATGGATCCGGGCCTGCCGGCAACCCTCTATGAGACTTGGCTGCAGGCCCGCTGGATGCGGAAGGTGGGCGACCGCCTGGGCGTTGATCTGGCTGTCGCCCCGGGCTGGTACAGTGACTTTGTCAATGACACCTCGCAGGCCCTCCGCATCACCGGCCACGGCTTCGGGGCCTGGGAGGCGACGCCTGACCTGCGGGTCGTGGCGGGCGTGATCTACCTCGACCGCTATGACGTCAACCTGCTGCCGGCCGGCGGCCTGCTCTGGACGCCGAGCGACGACCGCCGCTTTGAGCTGATCTTTCCCCGGCCGCGGTTGGCCTGGCGAGTGAAGGAGACAGCCCGGGCAGTCCAGTGGGTCTATCTGGCTGGAGAGTTTGGAGGCAATCAGTGGGCGGTTCGCCGGGACTCAGGGGCCGACGACATCGTGGTCTACCACGACTACCGGCTGCTGGCCGGGTGGGAACGGCGGCCGGCCGATCTCGGCATCAGCTGGCGGCTGGAGACCGGCTGGATCACCGGCCGGCTGGTGGAGTACTACGTCACCGACACCGCCGACTACCGACCGAGCGATACGTTTTTGGTGCGGGCAGGAGTCTGGTACTAGTTGTCGCGCGTCCGGGCCATCCATGGCCCCGGACGCTTACGCTCCCATCGCCGCAGCCAAGGTGCGGCTCGGGAGCAGGCCGGCCATCCAGGCCGGCGGCTGTCGCGCGTCCGGTTCGAACCGCCACGGCAACCGGGCTGGCAACCCACCTCCATGGAAGCCGCCAGCGGAAGCTGGCGGACAGGCACCACCAATCCTCGCGCCGGCGGCTTTCGCCCATCCGGTCTGATAGGCTGCGAAAACATCAACCATTTCCACCCACCAACTCGGAGGCAGCAGGCATGAGTCAGGCGACCGTCAGTGGCGTCATCCATCTGATTGAAGAGACGAAGACATACGGCCAAAAAGGCTTCCGCAAACGGCTCGTGGTGCTGGAACAGACGACCGGTGGTGGTTTCACCAACTACATCCCGGTCGAGTTCATCAAGGACGCCTGCGACTCGGTCGATGAGCTCAGCGTCGGGGACGAGGTGGAGGTCACCTACCGCCTCAGCGGCCGCCGCTGGCAGCGTGACCCCGGCAGCGAAGCGAAGTATTTTCTGTCGGCCGAGGCCCTGTCCTTCCGCGTCCTCAGCGGCGGCACTGGCGGCAGGCCGGCCGCCGGCGCCGATGTCGATGACATGCTGGCCGAAGCGGCCGAAGACGACATTCCCTTTTGATCGTTCGCTGCAGTTTCCGGGAGCCGCTTCCGCCGCCACTCGCTGACCCGTCCCGTGGCACGCTTCACCATCATCCACCACGACAGCCGGCTGCTTGTGCTCGACAAGCCCTCTGGCCTGCTGGCGGTCCCCGGCCGCGGGCCCGAGCTGCAGGACTGCCTCTCCAGCCGGGTGCAGCAGGTCTTTCCGACAGCGCGGGTGGTCCACCGGCTCGACCGTGACACCTCGGGGCTGATGCTGATGGCCCTCGACCTCGAGGCCCAGCGGCGGCTGAGCCGGCAGTTTGAGCGGCGGCTGGTCCAGAAGCGGTATGAGTGCATCGTGTCCGGTCTGCCCGCCGGCAGTGAGGGCTTGATCGACCTGCCGATCGGCCGTGACCTGGCCCAGCCCCCACGGTACCGCATCGACCGGGACACCGGCCGGGCCTCCCAGACCCGCTGGCGGCTGCTCCAGCAGCAGGACGACCGCGCCCGGCTGGCAGTCGAACCGGTCACCGGGCGGTCCCACCAGATCAGGCTGCATCTGGCAACGATCGGTCACGCCATTCTGGGCGACCCGCTCTATGCCAATCCAACTGTCCTCGCCGCCGCCGACCGGCTGCTGCTGCATGCCTGTGAACTGTCAGTGGCCCACCCGGATGACGGTCGGCCGGTCAGCTGGCAGTCAGCCTGCCCGTTTTAGGCGCTGTCATACTTGACCAGGTCAACTGATCTAGTATGATAGAGGAATGAAAACGGTCATCCTTTCCGCCTTCAAGGCCAACTGCATCGCGCTGTTGCGGGAGGCGCAGAAAACGTCCGAGCCGATCATGGTGACTCGGCGTGGGCGGCCGCTGGCCCGCATTGAGCCCGTCCACGAGCCGGTGCCGGTTCGCCGGTTCGGTAAACAGCGTGGCCGCCTGCAAATCAAGGGCGACATTGTGCATGCCGATTTTTCGGCCGACTGGGACTCTGGCTCGTGAGCTATCTGCTCGACACCCACGTCTGGATCTGGACGCAGGAGCAGCCCGAGACGATCGGCGCCAAAACCAGGGCCCTGCTTGAGACGACGAGTGATGACCTGTGCGTTTCCGCCGTGTCATCACTCGAGATCGCCCGTCTGGTTTCCGGCAGATTGCTGGAACTTCAGGGGAACCTTGACCGTTGGGTTCGGACCGCGATCGATTCGATCGAGGCCCGCAGTCTCGATGTCGATCATCGGGTTGCGATCGAGGCCTACAAACTACCCGGCCGATTCCACAAAGATCCAGCTGATCGGATGCTCGTCGCGACCGCAAGAATCCACGGCCTGACGCTCGTGACAGCCGATGAGCGAATTCTCTCCTCCCGGGCTGTCCGCACGCTTGACGCCCGTAAGTAGACCGCCTTCTGCCGCTCCGGCATCGCCTGAAAATCGAGGATGAGGATCGGACCGTCAACGGCACTTTCGCAAGCATCTCGCCCGCAGCACCGAGCGAGCCTACGTCTCCCGGATCCGGGAGTTCATCTTGTTTCATCACAAGCGGCATCCGGCGGAAATGCGGAAGCCGGAAGTCAACGCATACCTCACTTGGCTGGCCACCGAACGTCATGTCGCCGCGTCCACGCAGAACCAGCCGCTCTCAGCCCTGCTGTTTCTCTACGACGAGGTCCTGCATCAGCCGCTTGATCGAATCCAGGGGGTCGTGCGTGCCCGCAAGCCGAAGCGGCTTCCGACCGTACTCTCCCGGGAAGAAGTCGGCCGCGTGCTTGCTCACTTGCATGGCGAGCGACATATGCAGGTTGTATCGTCACCATATTCACGAAAGCACGATCCAGCGGGCGGTGAAAGATGCCGTGTGTCAGGCAGGCATTCACAAGCGGGCCACCTGCCACACGCTGCGGCATTCTTTCGCCACGCATCTCCTTGAAGACGGCTACGACATCCGCACCGTGCAGGAACTCCTGGGTCACAATGACGTCCGCACCACGATGATATACACCCACGTCCTCAACCGAGGCACCCTCGCCGTCCGCAGCCCCGCCGACCACCTCACGGCCGCGGCATATCACGCACCCCCGCGTGCTATCCCACACCACCCCAGCACCCCGAAGCAGCCGTAACCTCAGCCATGCCAACGAGTTCCAACCATCACGACAAACCCACCGTCAAGAGGATAGGATGCACACGCCGCGATTACGTGGAACCAGAGAAATACAAGTTCTGCCAAGGAGAAGCCCTGAGCCAGAGCCGTGTTTGTCGCGATTCGTAACTGACGCGGCAGGTGATCGTTGCGGGACGATCGCCAGTTGGGCCAAAAAACTGCAAGCCTGTTTTACGACCGGTGGCGGCACTCACACCGCGTGCTTTCTAATATGATGGATTCACTTGAAGTGCAAAGGAAAATCCAATGGCATTCACCATTAAGGAACTCGGGATCGATCGACTGGCCCCGGAAGAGCGCATCGCTCTGGCTCTGGAGATCTGGGAGAGCCTGGAAGAGGCTCGGCCCTCAGGCGGGCTTACTGCCGAGCAGCGGTCTGAGCTGATGCGGCGAGACGCTGAACTGACCTCAAATCCGTCGGGAGCGCTTACCTGGGAGCAGGTCCGCGCCAGCGTGGAGCGTAAGCCTTGATCCTGCCGCTGGAGTTCCACGTCGCTGTGCGTGATGAGATTCGCGACGCTTACATTTGGTATGAGCAGCGACGGATTGATCTGGGACGCGAATTCATGGACGAACTTGAGCGGGTATTGGGCGGGATCGCTACGAATCCAGTGCGATACGGTCTCTCCGAGGCAGATATCCGCGAGGGGCTTCTTCGGCGCTTCCCCTATGCGATCTACTATCGCCACCTGTCGGATCGGATTCGCGTTCTGGCTGTTTTCCACACGTCGCGCAACCCCTCGGGGTGGCAAGCAAGGCGTTGAGCCTACGAGGCCGAACAAAGCCTTGCAGCAGAATCGCGATGACATCTCGCGGAGTTGAGAATCGATTGGCTGCGATCTGCTGAAGGCAATCGTTCGCTTGCTCCGTGAAAGGAGGGTGCCTGTTTTGTCCCGTCATGGCGAACGCCCGCGAGCGCGGTCCACCGCTAAGGCA
>CALAZQ010000457.1 GCA_937926325.1 uncultured Planctomycetaceae bacterium
TTCGAAGACGAAAAACGGGCGGCATCCTTTCGAGGATGCCGCCCGTTGACTTTCAATGTCTGGCCGCCGGAAAGCCTCAGCTTTCGGCCATTGCCTTGAGGTTCTTCAAAGCCCGCACGCGGACCTTCACGCTGGCCGGCTTGGCCGGGCGGTCCTGCAGTTCGCCGGTGAATGGATTCTTGACGTTCTTCTGGGCCGGACGAGCCGGCACCTTCCGCCGCTCAATCTTCACGAGGCCCGGGATCGAAAAGACACCGATCCCAGTCGACTTCAGCGCCTTGGCAATTTCGTCGGTCAGCGACTCGATCACTGCCACGACGTCCTTCTTTGCCAGGCCGGTCGTCTCGGAGATCGCTCGCATGATCTCGGTCTTCGTCAACGGCTTACTTCCGGTCTTCTTCGCCATATCGCTAGTGCCTCCCAACAGCAGAGCAGAAAAGTGTGCGGCATTTACCCCGACCGCATTTCGGAGCCCGACCCCAAACAGGTCGTTTGCGTCGCTGATTAGATGCCGTGATTTGAGAATTGCAAGAGAAAAACCCGTTTTTTCTGGCCTCAAGCCGCCGCCCGGCTCTCCAGTCGGCAGTGGCTGGCAGCCCCGCAACCCCCCTCTTCGAGCGGCATGCTGGTGACGAGCGGCTGGGCAGGTGCGGTGCAGCACCCAGACGCAAGCACCGCCGGAATCGCCTGACGAAGACAAAAAAGAGACAATTCTTCGGTCAGACGGTAAAAATAGAGCGGCGGGAGGGTGGTGACCAATCCGCCCTGATCGACCTGCTTTCAGACGCGAAGGGCCGCTGCCCATGACCGACGGTAACGCAATCCCGGCGGGAATCGAACCCGGCAAGAGCCCCCGCAAGGCCGATGCGTTTCCCCCTGAACGTTACAACCGCGAGGCGACCGCAGGGTGGAGCAATGGCCCGCTGCTGACAACATGCTTTCTGCTCGCGGCTGTTCTCGGCGTCGCAGTGCTCTCGCCCGATGGTCTGCACAGCTGGTCGATTCGGCCTCTTGCAGCCCAGGAAGCAGAAGAGTCGGGCGCTGGCGGTGGTGTTGCCCTCCCAACTGACCGGCTGCGGGAGCGGCAGTTCGATCAGGCCAATCGGCTGATTGAGGCCAAACGCTTCGCCGATGCCGCCACGCTGCTCGATGAGATGCTGGCAGCGGCCGAAGATGTCTTTTTGGAAGAGGGCCTTTCTCGCGGGCAGACCAGCCGCAGCATGAAGACTCGGGCGACCGAGTTGATCGGCAGCCTGCCCGCCGCTGGCCGTGAAGCCTATCTCTTACAGTTTCGGAGCCGGGCTGAACGAGCCCTGGCCGCCGGCATTGAGGCCAACGACGACGCCCAGATTGTGGCCGTTGCCCGCCGCTGGTTTCACACGCCGGCAGGCAGCCGGGCAGCAATCACGGTCGCCGCCACGCTGCTGGAGGCCGGCCAGCCGCTGGCCGCGGCCGCCTGGCTCGACCGGCTGGCCGACAATCGGCTGGCCGATCTGCCTGAGTCGGTTCGCACAGCGGTCGAGCTGATGCGAACCGCCACCAGCCTGGCCACGACGGGCGTCCCGGCCGGTTCGGCTCAGCAGCCCCCCCCGCTCCCGGCTGCGGTCCAGCTTGGGGGTGAGCGGCTGCAACTGGGTCGTGAACTCGACCGCATGCTGCTGGCAAAACGGCTGACGACAGCGGTGCAGGGGGCGGCGAACATCCCTCCACAAGACGCTCGGAACTGGCAGATGGACCGCGGCAGTCCCGGCCGCAATCCTGTCTGCCGCTGCGACCGTCCGCTGCTCGTGCCCCGTTACCGCGTGCCGCTGACCCTGCACCCGGAAGAGTCGCGGCTGGTGGGAATCCGACGACAGCTGCTGCGTGACCAAGGCCTGCCGATTCTACCGGCCGGCGGCCCGCTGGCGGTCGATGGCCTCCTGTTGTCTCAATCGCGGGCGGGGCTCGTCGCAGTCGATTTCAAAACGGGGAAACGCGTCTGGATGCAGGGCCGCCTCGCTGAGTCGGCCTTGGTCGACACCGACGACCGGCAGAGTCCCGAGGAGTTGCCGCACCCACTCGACCTGCTGTTCACCGACGCCACCGCCGCCACGCTTGCCAGTGATGGCCAGCGGGTCTTCGCCGTCGAATCGCCGCCCGACCTCGGCCCATCACGTGCAGCTCGCAACCGGTTGCGGCGGCTGAACCGTCCAGCCCCGACACTGTCGGCAGGCAATCGGCTCGTCGCCTACGACATCGCCAGCGGCGAGCAGCGATGGCAGCTGCCCGGCGAGGACGAAGAGGAGACAACCGGCCGCTGGTACCTCGGCAGTCCGCTGCCGATTGGCGGTGAGCTCTACGTGCTGGTCGAGGCTCGCCAGCAGATCAGACTCGACGTGTTGGCTGCCGACAGCGGCGAAACCCTCTGGTCCCAGCCGCTGGCCGATGTCGATCTTGACTACGACATCGAAAACCGCGGCGACCGCCGGCAGGCCGGCCTGTCACCAGCATTCGCCGGTGGGGTGCTGGTCTGCCCAACCGGAGCTGGCGCCGTGATCGCCGTTGACCTCGCCGCCCGGACGCTGCGGTGGGCCTACCGCTTTGCCGTCCCGAAGCCGGCCGATGTCCGGCGGCTGGCCAATGGCATCCGGCTGCGGATGCGGGTGCTGGCCGGCGGACTCGGCGGGGTTCGCATTCAGGCCAATGCCGACGGCGACCAGCCACCGACTCGCTGGCTCGACGCGGTTCCCACAATCGCTGGAGACCGTGTCCTGCTGACCCCGCTTGGCTCCGAAGACCTGCACTGCGTCGATCTGCGAACCGGGGAGAGTCTCTGGATGCGGTCGCGGAATGAGCACTTGTTCGTGGCGGGCGTCACCGACCGCAACGTGATCCTCGTCGGGCAGCAGCAGGTCACGGCGGTGTCGCTCGATGACGCCCAGGAATGTTGGGAACAGCCGCTGCAGTTTCCCGACCAGCAGGTCTGCGGCCGGCCGCTGATCACCGGTAGTCGGCTGTTCGTGCCGCTGACCACGCCAGCGGTGGCCGAGATCGACCTCGCCACCGGACGACTGGTCGGCAGCTCGCCCGGCCGGGGTGAAAACCTGCCGGGGAATCTGGTTGCCCATCGCGGTGAAATCATTTCGCAGGGCATCGACTCGCTCGATGTCTTCCACCAGACCGTGCCGCTCGAGCGAGCGATCGAAACAGCCACCGCCGCCAACCCGGGCGACCCCTGGGCGATCGGCTGGCGGGGCGAACTGCGACTGGCGGCCGGCGAGACGGCGGCAGGCCTCGACGACATCCGCCGAGCCTACGGAGCGGCCGGACTCCGGCCTGCGCCGGCAATCGTCAGCCGGGCGATCCGCTCTGCCCTCAGGCACGACTTTGCGGCGGCCTCGGCCAGTTGGCAGGAGGGGGCAGCGGCCGCTGAATCGACCGCCGCGGCTGGTGACATCCTGCGGCAGGCGGCGGCTGGCTTCCTGGCTGCCGACGACGCTGTCAATGCCTGGAAGGTCTGCCAGCAGATGCTCGTGCTGCCAGCTGCCGGGCAGGGCGATGTCGCCGCGGCACCGCTGATCGCCGATCCTCAGGATAGCCGGCTGATGCTTTCGGCCGATCGCTGGCTCCGGCGGCAGCTTGAGCGACTGGCCGAAACGGCAACCACCGTGGCGGCGGCGGGCGACGGAACTGCTGCGGTGCCCGATCAGATCACTGCCGCGGCCGCAGCAGCCGGAACAGCGGCAGCGGCGATCAACCAACTTCCCGAACGGGTCGCAGCGCTCGAACTGGTAGTGGAACGGTTCGGGGATCATCCGGCCATTGGCCCGGCCCGACAACAGTTGGCAGCGGCACTGCGGCAGCAGGAGACGGCAGCGGTCGGCCTGGCCCGCCAGAACCTCCAGCTCAAGCTCGACCTGTTGGCACTGCGGCAACGGCAGCCGGGTGAGGTGGCCTCACCGTCGGCCGCCGCCACCACAGTGGCCGCCGCCTGGCCGGTCGGTGAAGTGACCGTGAATGACGACCAACAGCCTGACGATGCCGAGGTGCTGCGGAACCGGATTCCAGTGCCGCTGACCCACACCGCCGACTCGGCCTTTCCCGAGTCGTCGCTGGAAACTGACGGCACCAACCTCCTGCTCAAGGACCGGTTCGGCCGCCCGATCGGTGGCGGGATTCCCCTGAGTGGCGGTGCCGGAGGGGCTGCCTGGGGGCAGCAGATCTCGCGAATCACTCGTTCCCAGGCCAGCCAGGCAACCATGATGGGCCGGTTTTTGCTGCTCACCACGACCGCTGAACTCGCCGTCTTCGAGGTGAGCAAATCGGGTGACGGTGACCACCGCCTGCTCTGGATCGCCAGCAACCCGTACGCCGAAGCGGTGCAGCCCCAGCGAGTGCCGCAGGGCGAACCGCTGCATGAGCGGCTGCTGCGGCAACTGGGGCCGCGGCCCCTCGGGATGGAACAGGAGCAGCCGCACCGCCGCGAGGTGCAGCGGACGCCGTTTTTTCGGACCGGTCAGCCCCGGCTCACCGGCGTGCCGGTGATCTATGATCGCACCCTCGAACTCCGTGACCTCCTCACCGGACGAATCCTCTGGCAGCGGCGGCAGCTTCCTGATCGGGCCGAAGCCTTTGGCGATGACGAGGTGCTCTGCGTCGCCGGGCCGGATGGCAAAGATTCGCTGCTGCTGTCGATGGCCGATGGCCACCTGCTGGCTCGGCACGACCTGCCGCCCCGCGACGAGCGACTGGCCGTTGCCGGCCGCCGGCTGCTGATTCTCGAGGCCGGCGAGGAGACAGCCAATCCTGACGAACGGAGTCTGGTTTCCCTCGACGTTCTCGACCTGAACCGCACCGCGGCCGGCAGCTGTGGGGCGACTGCCCGTGGCTTTGCCGATCCTGCCGGCGTCTTCTTCACCGTCGCCACCGACGGCCGGCTGACGGCCATCGACGTCGCCGCCGGCCGCACCATCTTTGCCGGCGAGTTGTCCGAGCCGCCGGCCGGCCTGACCCAGTTGCGGGTACTGCCTTGGGAAGACCGTTACCTGATCCTGGTGGGACGAGCCGAGACGCCAGCGGAGCAGGCCCGCTTCGAAGGCATTCGGTCGATCGGCCGCTTCGGGGTCAACCGGTTTGGCGGCCTCGTCGAGACCAGCCTGCTCTATGCCGTTGACCGGCTTTCAGGCGATATGCTCTGGACGCGGCCGGCGTCGATTCAGCGGCACATCCTCCACCTCGGCCAGCCGGCCGGTCTGCCGGTGCTCGTCTTCGCCCGCCAGCTGCACATGAACCGGAACTCGCGGCAGGTACCCGACCAGCCCCGGCACAGCCTGCTCTGTCTCGACAAACGCACCGGCGGCCTGCTGCATGCAGACGACCGCATTCTGATCGAGCCCCGGCACGCCGCCGCCACGGCCGAACTGCGGGTGGTCGGCGAGCCGGCCACCGGCAGCGTCAGACTGCGGGTCGAGTCGCGGCAGCGGGGCGGCGCCGGCACCCGAGAGATCGTCCTGCAGTTTACCGGCCTGCCGACAGACCGGCCCCAGCCCTTCCGGGCTGAAGACAAGCCGCTGGTCTACACTGACATTCTCAGCGAACTGAAGTACTGGATCGAACGAGCCCTGCTGTTCCCCAACTGAGGAACCCCCATGTGGTGTCACAATCGAAACCAACGAGCTGCCCGCTGTGGCCGTGACCGGCGGCTGCGGTTCGCGGTGACCATGCTTGTGGCGGCCACCGCCGTGTGCCTGCCGGCGGTCAGCAGCCGGGCCGCGGCGATAGAGGTCAGTGACGCGATCACGGGTGGCCTCGACTGGCTCGTGGCAACCCAGTCGCGGCGGGGCAGCTGGGCGGCCAACGAGGGCCGCTATCCGACCGCGATGACGGCGCTGGCCGGGACCGCGCTCCTCCTGGAAGGTTCCACGCCGACCCAGGGCCGCTACGCCGATGCAATCGCCCGGGCGGTTGACTATCTCATCAGCCGGTCGCGGCCCAATGGTCTGATCGGCGACCCCAAGACCGACGACCGCTACACCTACGGCCACGGCTTCTCGATGCTCTTTCTTTCACAGGTGCTGGGCGAAGAAGAGGATGCCCGCCGCCGGCAGGAGCTGATCCGGGTGCTGGAAAAGGCGGTCGAGTTCTCCGGTCGGGCCCAGACCACCGACGGCGGCTGGGGATATGTCAGCGCCAAGGATGGCAACAACTTCGACGAGGGGTCGACCACCATTACGCAGGTGCAGGGGCTCCGCGGCTGTCGCAACGCCGGCATTCCGGTGCCGCGGGAGATCATCGACCGGGCGATCGCCTACATCCACAAATGCACCATGCCCGACGGCGGCGTGCAGTACAGTTCCAAGGGCGGCGGTGGCCGGCCGGCGATTTCGGCTGCGGCGATTGCCTGCCTGTTCAACGCGGGTGAGTATGACGACACCCACGTGCCGCGGATGCTCGACTATGCCGAAAAGCACCTTGGCAACATCGCCAACACCGGCTTCGGCCACTGGCACTACGCCCACTTTTACTATGCCCAGGTGATGTATCGCGAAGGGGGCGAGAAGTGGTCGAGCTACCGCCGGCAGATCGAAAAGCGGCTGGTGGCCGAGGCGACCAAGGATCCATCCGGAGTCTTCTGGCCCCAGGGCTACATCGGGCCGGTCTACACGACCGCCACCAACCTGACGATCCTGCAGCTTGACGGCGGAATGCTCCCGATCTACCAGCGGTAGCTGGCTGGAACCGGTTGCCGGCAGTATGCTCATTCGTTCGGGATTCGGCCGGCTGTCGCTCCCGCTTCCTGTTCCCGCGACCGGAGCCCTGCATGTCGTCTGCCGCCCCATCGTCTGCCACAGTTGACCGGCTGCATGAAGCCCATGAACGGATCGTCGCCCAGCTGTCGCGGGTGATCGTCGGGCAGCAACAGGTCATCGACGAATTGCTGATCTCGCTCTTCTCCCGCGGGCACTGCCTGCTCGAGGGTGTGCCGGGGCTGGCCAAGACCCTGCTGATCAGCACGCTGGCCCGCAGCCTCGACCTCTCCTTCAGTCGCATCCAGTTCACCCCCGACCTGATGCCGGCTGACATCGTCGGTACCGAGGTGCTGGAAGAAGACCGCAGTAGCGGCGGCCGACAGCTGCGGTTTCTGCAGGGGCCGCTGTTCGCCAACGTGGTGCTGGCCGACGAGATCAACCGCACGCCGCCGAAGACCCAGTCGGCGCTGCTCGAGGCGATGCAGGAGCGGCAGATCAGCGTCGGCAACACCCGGCACCAACTGGCCGACCCGTTCTTCGTGCTGGCGACGCAGAACCCGATCGAGCAGGAAGGCACCTATCCGCTGCCCGAGGCGCAGCAGGACCGGTTCATGTTCAAGGTCTTCGTCCGCTATCCGTCATTCGAGGAAGAGTTCGAAATTGCCCGGCGGACCACCGGGACCAATGTGGCTGAGATTGAGCCGGTGCTCTCGGCAGCTGAGATCATTGGCCTGCAGCGGCGGGTGCGTGAGGTGCCGCTGAGCGACCACATCGCCCGCTACGCGCTGGCCTTGGTCCGGCAGACCCGGGTCGGCGAGCAGGGGGTGCCCGAGTTCGTCTCCGACCAGCTGGCCTGGGGGGCGGGACCGCGGGCGGTGCAGTTCCTGATTCTCGGCTGCAAGGCCCGGGCCCTGCTCGAGGGCCGCTCGCACGTCACCGTCGAGGACGTGCAGGCGCTGGCGGCACCGGTGCTGCGGCACCGGATCGTGGTCGGCTTCGCCGCCGAAAGCGAGGGGGTCACGCCCGACTCCATCATCAACCGCCTGATCGAGTCGACCCCCGCCCGTGAGGACGAACTGACGCGTGATCCCCGCTTCCAAACGATATTTGCCTCCTGAGGCGCTCGCCCGGATCGGCCGGCTTGAACTGCGGGCCCGAACCGTCGTCGATGGCGTGCTCGCCGGGATGCACAAGAGCCCCTACAAGGGGAACTCGGTCGAGTTCCTGCAGCACCGCGAGTACACCCGCGGCGACGACCTCCGGCGGGTGGACTGGAAGGTCTGGGGCCGCCAGGACCGGCTCTACATCAAGGAGTTCGAGGACGAGACCAGCCTGCGGCTGTTCCTGCTGGTCGATGGCTCGGCCAGCATGGACTACCGACCGCCGCGGTTCGCCCAGACCTCGGGGCTGACCAAGTTCGACTACGCCGCCACCCTGGCTGCCAGTCTCGGCTGGCTCGGCCTGTCGCAGGGGGACGCCGTTGGCTGTGCTGTCTTCGACGATCGCGTGCGGGCGAGCGTGCCGGCCCGGACCAGCCGCAGCCACCTGGCGAGCATCGTCGCCAACCTGGAACAGCCTCGGCAGCAGCAGCCCTCAGACTTCCGCAGCGTCTTTCGGAGCCTCGGCGAAACCCTGCCCCGGCGGGGCCTGGTGGTGATCTTTTCCGACCTCTTCGGCGACCGGGACGACCTGGCCAAGGGGCTGCGGCTGCTGCGGCAGCGGGGGCACGACATCGCCATCTTCCATGTGCTCGATGACGATGAACTCGACTTTCCGTTTGACGGACCGACCCGGTTCGAGGGGCTGGAGATGCCCGAGGAACTCACCTGCAATCCCCGAGCCCTGCGAGCTGGCTATCTCGAGGCGGTCGAGGCCTTCCTTGCCGATGTCCGAAGCCGCGCGGCCACGGCCCGCTGCGACTATCAGCTGGTGCGAACCGGCCAGCCGGTCGATGCCGCCTTGGTGAACTTCCTCGCCCGCCGCTCCCGGGTGAGGAGCTAGCCCAGCAGCCCGCCGTCGAGCCCGCCGGCGTTTTCCGGAACCAGCCACCCATCATTTATGCCGACCTTCGACTTCACATCACTGCTCTGGTGGGGGCTGCCGCTGGCTGCGGCACCGATCGTGATCCACCTGATCAACCTGCTGCGGCATCGGGTGGTCGATTGGGCGGCGATGGAGTTTTTGCTGGCCAGCCAGCGGAAGTACCGGACGCGGATTCTGCTCAAGCAACTGTTGCTGTTGCTGCTGCGAATCCTGGCCATTGCCGGCCTGGTGGCGATGCTGGCCCAGCCCCGCTGGACCAGTGCCCTGACCAGTCTGCTGGGAGGCCGTCGCACCGTCCACGTGGTGCTGCTCGACGACAGCTTTTCGATGGGTGAAACCTTTGCCGACGCTGTCGCGGGCGGCGAGACCACCGCTTTTGGACGGGGTCGCCGCATGGTCGAACGGCTGCTGGAGGAACTGGCCGCCACCCCGGGGCGACACGAGCTTTCCCTCGGCCGGTTCTCCCAGTTGGCGGCAGCGACCGACAGCGAACTTCCCGGTGACAGCCCGCCAGCGGCCGCCTCAGGCAGTCAGCCGTCCCCGGCGGAAACCGACGAGGAACAGTCGCGGCTGTTCGATCTGCGGGGCGAACCGGTCACCCCGCAAAATCTCACCCGGCTCCGGCGGGCGGTGGGCGACTGTCGGCTGTCGGCATTTGCCACCGGGCCGACGGCAGCCGTCCGAGCCGCTGCGGCAGTCTTCGCCGGCCACGACGGCGGTGGCGCGATCTGGCTGGTGACCGACCTCCGCAGCCGCGACTGGATGGCGGCCGAGGACACCGTGGCGGCCCTTGAACCCCTGGCAGCCGCCGGCATCGAGATCCATCTCGTCGACACGGCGGCCGAGGCGGACGAACCGGCCACCACAACCGATCCACTGCCGCGGCCCAATCTGGCGATCGAGCAGATCGAGATGGTCGGCGGAGTGCCGGCCAGCGACGTGCTGCTACCCTGGGAGGTTACCGTCCGCAACCTGGGGCCTGAGCCGGTGCGGGACATCCCGCTGGTGATCCGGGAGGATGAGGCCGATCGGCCCGGTGTCCAGCTTGAACAGATTCCGCCGGGCGACACCGCGACAGCCCGATTCGAATCGCGGTTTCCTGCCGCCGGCGGCCACTTTGTCGAGGTCGAACTGCCGGCCGACCGCCTGGCCGCCGACAACCGGCGGACCGCCGCCGTCGAGGTCGTCAACAAGGCCGATGTCTTGATCATCGACGGGGCAAGCAGCCCGAATGATGGGCCGGGAGATGCCTTCTACCTTGCCACCGCACTCGACCCAGGGGCAGCAGCCGCAACGGGACTACGGCCGCGGATCGAGCCCCCCCGTTCACTGGCCACCCTCGACCTCGACCGATTCGATTCGATCTGGCTGGTCGATCTGCCGCGGCTCGACGCCACGGAAATCCAACCGCTCGAGGACTATGCCCGCCGGGGGGGCGGGGTGGTCTTCTTCACCGGCCCGGCCACCCGGCCTGACGTGGTCAACCAGACGCTCTTCCGCGACGGCGCTGGGATCTTCCCGGCGCCGCTGGCAGGCGCGGTCGATCTGCTGACCGATCCCCGGAACCCCGATACCCCGGACATCATCGCCGAGGACCATCCAGTGGTGGCGATCCTGCGGGGCCGCCGCAATCCTTTCCTCGATGCGGTTCGGATCGACCGTTACATGGCCGTCGAGCGAAGCTACCAGCCGCCGCCTGACAGTGGCCTGCGGCGGCTGCTGTCGCTGCGAAATCGGGCGCCGCTGGCGATCGAAAAGCCCTGCGGAGAGGGGCTGGCGGTGGCGATCCTGACCACCGCTGCCCCCGCTTGGAACAGCTGGGCGCGGAACAACCCAAGCTGGGTCGTGGTCATGCTCGAACTGGAGGGCCAGCTTGCCCGGCTGCGACGCCGGCGGGAAAATCTGCTCGTCGGCGAGCCGCTCACCCTGCCGTTGACACCGGGGGTCGATCGGATTGATGTCGAGTTTTTGCTGCCGCCCGACGGCCTGCTGGTGCGGCAGACCGCCGCCACCACCCCCGCCGGCGGCCTGGAGGCCCGGCTGACCGACACGGCCAGCCCGGGCGGCTACACCGCCCGCTGGCAGACCGTGGCCGGGGAACCGCGAGAACGCATCGCGGCCATCAACGTCAATCCGACCGAGTCGGCCCTCGACCGCATTGCCCAGTCGCAGCTGGCCCGGGTGCTGACCGGCGTACCCTATCGCTACGAGCGAGCCGATCAGCTCGAACCCGATGGTGCCAGTCGCGGCGGCAGTTCACTGGTGCGACCGCTGCTGGTGCTGCTGCTGCTCATCCTGCTGGCCGAACAGCTGCTGGGCTATCTGGTCAGTTACCATCCAGTCCGCCGCCGTGGCTGAACCTTCCCGCTGCTTTTTTCTTTCCCGATGAACATGTCACCCGAAGCCATCCCGACGCTGCCGCTTGCCGCCGCCGAACGGGTTGCCTATCGGATTTCGAGTGGGCTGATTGACGGCTTCACCGAGTGGTGGCAGATGCCGGCCCTGGTACTCGGGGTGGGTCTGGTGCTGACAATTGTGCTCTGGGCCTATCACCACGACGCCGCCGGGCTGCCGCGGTGGCAGGGGGTGCCGCTGGCGGTGCTGCGGGTGGCCGCCTGGGGCGTCCTGTTGCTGGCTCTGCTCGACCTGCAGCGGACGGCCGAACATGAAATCAGCTTTCCCTCGCGGGTGGCGGTGCTGATCGACTCAAGCGCCAGCATGACCCTGGCAGCCACCGCCGAACGGCCGACCGCTGCCGCCGCCTCAGCCAGCCGGGCTGATGCTGCAACCGCGGTGCTCACAGCCGACGGCTTGCTTGACGCCCTGCGGCAGCGGCACGAGGTGGCCCTCTGGAGGTTCGCCGACCGGGCCGAACCGCTGGCCGTGCTGCCGACCGCGGCGGCGGAAGCTGACGCCGAATCAGGGCAGGCCGCTGCCTCGCCCGATAAGCCGGCCACACCGGACTGGCAGGCTGAGCTGGCCGCGCAAGGGTCAGAGACCCGGCTTGGTGATGCACTGCTCGAGACCCTGCGGGGCGAACCGACTGAATCACTCGCCGGCGTCATCCTGCTGACCGACGGCGGCAGCAACGCCGGCAGCGACCCGCTGCGGGCGGCCGCTCGGCTGGCGGAGTCGGCGGTGGCGGTCCACAGCATCGGACTCGGCTCGGACCGGCTGCCGGCCAACGTGCGGGTCGCCGACCTGCTGGCCCCGGCCCGGGTCTTTCCCGGTGACCGCTTCAGTATCACCGGCTATCTGCAGGCCCAGGGGCTGGAAGGGCGGACCGCTCGGGTCGAGCTGTTGGAAGCAGACGCGACGGCGGCCGCCGGAGCCGACGGCCCAACCGGTCGGGTGATCGACACGACCGAGGTTCGGCTGGCCGCAGACGGCGAACTGTTGGCGGTGCGGTTCGATCTTGATGGCCTCGACGACCCGGGCAGTCGGGTGCTGGCGATTCGGGTGGTGCCGCCGGCCGATGACAGCCGAGCTGGTGACAACCTTGAGGCGACCGACATCGAGGTGGTCGAGACGGCAACCCAGGTGCTGCTGCTGGCCGGCGGTCCCGGCCGCGACTATCAGTTTCTGCGGAACGTCCTCAAACGCGATCGCAGCATCGCCGTCGATGTGCTGCTGGCCTCGGCCCGGCCGGGGGTGTCGCAGGATGCCCGTGCCATTTTGGAAGGCTTTCCCGAGTCGGCCGAAGCCCTCGATGCCTATGACGTGGTCGTGGCCATCGACTATGACTGGCGGCAGCTCGATCCGGCTGCCATCGCCCGGCTGGAGCGGTGGGTGTCCCGCGATTCCGGCGGGCTGCTGCTGCTGGCCGGCAGCGTCTTCATGGAGAGCTGGCTGGCCGACCCACAGTTTGATGCCATCCGCAATCTGCATCCCGTTGAACTCCGCCGCGGCGAGCGGCTGCTGCTGACCCCGCGGGCGGTAGCAGAAACGCCCCGACCGCTCTGGTTCAGCCCCGACGGTGAGGATGCCGAGTTTCTCTGGCTGGCCGCCAACGGCATTGCCAGCCAGACGGTCTGGAGTGAATTTCCCGGCGTCTATTCCTGCTTTGACACGGCAACCGCCAAGCCGGGGGCCACTGTCTATGCCCGGCTCGGCAGCCCGGAGGGCTTCGGTCGCGGCAGCGACGGGCCGATCTACCTCGCCGGCCAGCTCTACGGGTCGGGCACCATCTTCTACTGCGGCAGCAGCGAACTCTGGCGGCTCCGCGGTGTCGAACCGGCTGCCCACGAACGGCTCACCACCCAGCTTGTGCGGCATGTCGCCCAGGGCCGGCTGCTGCGGGGCTCGAGCCGGGGCCGGCTGCTGCTGGAACGAGATCGCTACCCGGTTGGTGAGACCGTGGTGGTGCGGGTGCTGCCGGGCAGCGCTGACCGCCGCACCGATCTGGAGGTGATCGGGCCGGAGGGGCAGCGGCTGCGGGTTCCTCTTGAGGAGGATCCGGTTCGCCCCGACGATCGCCGGGGCAGCTTCGTGCTCTCCAGTGAAGGCAGCTGGCGGCTCGTGCTCACCATCGACGGCAATCAGGATGACCAGAGCGTGCGGCGGATTCAGGCGACGCTCCCCGATCGAGAACTGGCCCGGCCGCAACTGCAGCGGGCGGTGCTTGAGCAGCTGGCCACCGCTACCGGTGGCTCAACCCGCTTCCTCACCGATGCCTCCTGGACCGGCGGTGACCCTGCCCGGCTGGCTGAACTGCTACCCGATCGCTCGCGGAAAGAGTACGAGCGGGGGGCGGGCGACACCGACTTCAAACGGCTGCTCAATACCCTGCTCTTGGCAACCGGCATCGGCCTGCTCTGCCTGGAATGGGTGCTGCGCCGCCTCGCCAAGCTTGCCTGACCCCGGCGGTGCGTTCCCGCACCACACCTGCAATGATCGCCTCCCCAGCACCACCTGCCAGCCCGCCAGCCACCGCCCCCCGGTCGGCCGACATCGCCAAGCTGCGGCGGTTCCTCGACCGGGTCCGCCGCCGGGCCCGCCGCTGGATCTGGTTTGAAGCGGTCTCACTGGTCGCCTTGGCATTGGCCGGCTGGTTCTGGGCCACCCTGCTGCTCGACTGGCTGATTGAACCACCGGCCGGTGTCCGCATGCTGGCCCTCGGAGGGCTGGCGGTCTGGCTGGCGGTGCTGGTGTCGCGGCAGCTGATTGGCCGGCTGCAGACCCGGCTGGGGGACGGGCCCTTGGCCCTGCTCGTCGAGCGGACCCACCCTGAACTCAACGACAGTCTCTCCACGGCCATCGAACTCGACCCGCGTGCATCCACGCCAGCCACCCCGCTCGATCCGGCACTGTTGGCCCAGACCACCGCGTTGGCCGCCGCCACGGTCAGCCGCGTTGAATTTGGCCGGCTATTCCGCCGGCGGCGGCTGCTGCGGCTGGCCGGTGCCGCCGGCCTTGCCCTCGGCACCGTGGTGGCGGTGCTGGTGTTGGTCCCGGTGATCCGCGAGAACTGGCTCCGGCGGATGGTGCTCTTTTCCGAGGCTCCCTGGCCCCGCCGGGTCACCCTCGTGGTGGAGGGCTTTCCCGGCGGCATCCGCCGCGTCGCCCGCGGCAGCGATGTTGAGGTTGTCGTCACCGCCCGTGCCACCGGTGATCCGCCGCAGGTGGTTGAACTGCGAACCCGCGGCAGTGCCGGCTGGTCAAGCCAGCGGATGGGCACTCGCGGCGGCCCGACGGCAGACGGCCAGCGGTTCGCCCATACGCTCCCGGCGGTGACCGAGGACGTGATCCTGGAAATCCGGGGCGGCGACGGCAGGCTGCGGGGCCTGCGGATCGAGGCGATCGAGCCGCCGCGGCTGAAGCAGTTGGAACTGACGGTGACACCGCCTGACTACATCGGTGGCGGCCCCCGGTCGTTGTCGGCCAGCCGGCTGGTCGAGGTGCCGGCCGGTGCGACGGTCTCGCTGACGGCAACAGCGTCAAAAGAGCTGGCCACGGCAGAAATGCTGGAACTGCCCGCTGCCCCGACTGCCGGTGCTGAAACGGTTGCTGACGGTCGACCCGCCCCCCGGATCATCGCCCGCCTCGAGGCCGGCAGCAGCCCCGGCGATCCCGCTGGAAGCCGGCGGGGCAGGGGACCGGCGGGCCAGCAGCGGCTGACTGGCGTGGTCGGCCCGGTCCTGACAGATGCCCTCATCGAAATCAGCTTCACCGACACCGACGGCATCAGCAGTCAACAGCCGATTCGGTTTCAGCTGCTTGCCAGGCCCGACGAACCGCCGCGGCTCGAGGTCACCCTCGACGGCATCTCGACGGCGGTCACCCCTGCCGCCGTCATTCCGGTGGTCGGCCTGATTGAAGACGACCACGGGCTGGCCGCCGCGGCAGTTGCCCTCCGCCGGGCCGCGGCGGACCAGCCCGCCGCGGCCGAGGAATCGGCTCGGACTGCTCCCACGGCGCACAGCCGCCCGATCGAACTGCCGGAGCGGAGTACGACTCGGCTTGAGCTGCAGGGCGACCTGGCACCGACGGTTGCAGTGGCGACGGTCGAGGCTGCTGTCGGCGACCGGCTGGAACTGACCGTCTCGGCCCGGGACAGCTGCGGGCTGGCCAGCGGCAATCAACAGAGCGTGACCGAACCCTGGTCGCTGCGGGTCGTCACCCCCGAGGCGCTGGTGGCAATGCTCGAGGCCCGGGAGGTGATTCTGCGGCGGCGGTTTGAAAGCCTGCTGGCCGACATGCAGCAGACCCGTGACCGGGTGGCAACCGCAGAACCCGATCCGGCGGCCGGCACACTGGCTGCCGCCCGGCTGGGTGAGGCCGCCGCCCGAGCGGGCGGCGAGACCGGTGAGATCGCCAAGACGTTTCGGCAGATCGCCCGTGAACTTTTTAACAACAGCCTGCTCAATGCTGAACTGGAAGGGCGGCTGCTGGGCCAGATAGCCGGCCCGCTTGAGCAGATCGTGGCCGGCCCGATCGACCGGCTGGCGGTGGCCTGTCGGCCGGTCGCTGGTGACACCCCCGATCCTGCCCGGCTGATCGGCCTGACCGATGCCTGCCTGAGCCAGATGCGGGCGGTCCTCGATAAAATGATTGAGCTTGAGACCTTCAACGAGGTGGTCGATTCGCTGCGGAAGCTGATCGAGCAGCAGGAGGCGATCCGCCGCGAGACCGACCAGCAACGGAAGCAGCGGGCCCGTGAGGCCCTCAAGGGGCTCTGATCAGCTAACGGGAAGCCGGCTCGACCCGGCAAGGAGGAGACGTGCAAACGCGACGCAATCCGGTCTTCGTGGCAGCCGTGGTGCTGCTGCCGCTGCTCGCCGGCAAGCCTCCGGCCGCAGCTGATCCCGAGCCGATCGCCGAATTGGCTGACCGCGAACGGCTGGTGAGCCGGCAGATGCGGGAGCTTGAAGCCACCTTTCTGCGGCTGGCCGACCTGCTGGCGGCAAGCGACCCCCGCCGGGCCGCCACCCTCCGCTCGGCCTTCGAGCAGGCCCGCGAAACCGAGCTGACCAGCCGCCTCGATACGGTTGTCGAGCTCCTCGAAAAGGGCCAACTGCTGAAGGCTTCAGCTGGTCAGGAGACGGCACTTGACCGGCTGCGGCGGTTGCTCGCGCTGCTTGAGGCTGGCGACAGCCGGCGGACCGTGGCCGACTCAAAACAGCAGGTCAAAGAGTTCCTCGGCCGCATCAACCAGCTGATTGCCCGGCAGAAGGGCCTGGAGGGCACGACCGAAGCTGGTGGTGACCCCGACGCGATTGCCAGCGAACAAGAAAAGGTCGCCGCCGAAACCCGCAAGCTGGCAAGCGATGTCGAAACCTTCCGGCACGAGGCGGCCGAGGCGGAGGGCCTGGCAGAGGAAAAGTCTGCGGATGGCAAGCCGGCTGATGCCGCTGGTGAACCGGCGGAGGGAGATCAAGCCGAAGGCCAGCAGGGCGAGGGAGAGTCGGATGGCAAGCCGGCCGAGGGTGAGGCAGGGAAACCTTCCGACGCTGGTGAGGGCAAGCCCTCCGACGCTGAGTCGCAGCCCGGTCAGCCAGGCGACGGCAACAGCAAAGGCGAGCCCGGTGAACCGGGTCAGCCCGGCGAGCCCGGCCAGCAGTCGTCGGAGCAGGGGAGTGACCAGGAGCCCCAGGGAGACGACGAGGCTTCGCGGGCGGCCCGCACCAGCCGCCGGCTGGCCGAGGCCGAGGAGCGGATGGAACAGGCCCAGGAACGGCTCAACCAGGCCCGCCGCAACGAGGCCCGCGAAGAACAGGAGAAGGCCTTGGCTGAACTCGAGGCAGCCCGGGCTGAGCTGGAGGAAATCCTCCGACAGCTGCGGGAAGAAGAGATCGAGCGGCTGCTGGTGCGGCTGGAGGCGCGGGTCCGCACCATGCTGCGGGCCGAGCGAGCAGTGCTCCGGGGCCTCGACCAGCTCGCTGATGAGAAGCGGGGGCTGAAGCCGCGTGAACGCGAGCTGGAGTCGGCCCGGCTGGGGCGTGAACAGCAGGCGATCACGGCCGATGCCACTCGCGCACTGACGCTGGTGCGGGATGACGGGTCGGCGGTCGCGATTCCGGAGGCGCTGGAACAGATTCGGGAAGACTCCCTGCAGGCGGCCAGCCGCCTGAAGCAGGGCAACACCCAGGGGCTCACGAAAGGGATCGTCGAAGATCTGGTGCTGAGTCTTGAGGAACTCCTCGCCGCCCTCGAGCGGGCGGAACGGGAACAGCAGGAACGGCAGCAGCAGGGCCCGGCCGGCGGGCGGCCGGCTGAGCCGGGCGAACAGCCGCTGGTCGATAAGCTCGCCGAACTGAAAATGATTCGAACGCTCCAGCTGCGGGTGAATCGGCGGACCTCCCGGTTCTCGCAACTGCTGGCTGACGACACCGAAAAGGCGGGTGAGCCGGAACTGGTCGAGGCCCTCGGCCGGCTGGCCGACCGCCAGGAACGGGTCGAACGGGCGGCCCACGACATCGTCACTGGCCGCACGGAATAGCGGGAATGGCCGGCAGGGTATACTTCACGTCTGGCAGAATCACCCGCGCTGGGGAGACGCACACGATGGCGACAGCAGTTGCACCCAAGCTTGCGCTGGTATCCGCGTTCAGCGTGATTGCGGTTATCGGGCCCGGCTCCGGCACGGGCTGGGCTACCGAAACCGCCGCTGCGGTCGTCGATCCCGTCGAAGCGGCGGAACTCTCCCGAACGGCCAGCTGGTCGCAGCCGACCGACGCCGCCGTCGGTGAACAGCTGCAGCAGTGGCTGGCCACTCGCTCTGACACCAACCCGGAGAGACGCGGTGCCGCCACTGCCGCCTGGAACAATGCCGATGGTGATCGGCTCGACCGGCTGATGCGAGCGGTCGCCGCCGTCGATGACCGGGCCGCGACGCTGCGCAATGAAATCGACCGGCTCCCACCGGCAGCCGTGAGCCGGCTGGCCGACCAGTTCGACAGCCAGCCGGAAGCCGACTTCGGCGATGACGTGGCAGCCCTCTGGACCGCCCGCCAACTGGTGCGGCTCGATCGCTACGACGAGGCGGCGCCGCTCTTGGTGAAACGGTCGGTCGAGGCGAGCCCCGACCCGGCCACGCTGTTGTTCTGCCGGGCTGCCTGCGAGTTCTGGATGCTCCAGGCCGATGCCGCTAGTGAAACGATTGCCCGGCTGCTGGAGCGGGAGGCCGAGATTCCGGTTCGCTACGCCCAGCTGGCCCGGCTGCTGGAGGCCGACGTGGCCGGCCTCGAGCAGGATTCACTCGATCATATCTCACGGCGGATGCGGGACATCACCCGACGGCTCGAGCTCGGTCACGCCGGCAAGAAGATCCGTGCCGTGCAAGATGGCGTGATCGCCTCGCTCGACAAACTGATCAAGAAGATCGAGGATCAGCAGCAACAGCAGCAGGCGGGGGGCGCTGGATCATCCGGTGGTGGAGGCCAGGGCCGGCCGATGGACGACAGCCAACTGGCTGGTGGCAAGGGCCGCGGCGAAGTGACCAGCCGTGACCTCGACAACGCCGGCGAATGGGGCGACCTGCCTCCCCGCGAACGGGAAGAAGCGCTCCAGCAGATCGGCCGGGACTATCCCGCCCACTACCGGGAGGCGATCGAACAGTACTTCAAGCGGCTCGCCGCCGGCGATCGGGGGCGATAGCAGGTGAGACGTGTTCGTCGCTTGACCAATTCCGGGACAGTGCTGCTGGCCGCGGTCGGCCTGCTGCTGATAGGCGGTCCTGCCGTCGCTGACCGGTCGGCAGCGACCGCTCTTGAGGTCGCCGTCACGCTGGCCAGTGGAGCTCCGCTGCGGGGTCGACTCATCGCCCTCGATGCAAGCGGGGTCACGATTGCAGCCGATGGCAGCGAGCAACAGGTGGCCCTCCAGACGGTGCGACGGATTGCCGTCGTGACACCACCCGCCCCGGCAGGCACCACACTGGTGGGCCTCACCGACGGCTCGCGGCTGGCGGTGAACGACATCGAGGTTTCACCCGAGCAGGCGACCGCCCGCCTGCCGGCCGGCCTACTCACGCTGCCGGCCGACCGGTTGCACTGGATCGCCTGGCCGGCGGCAGACTCGCCCGCCACGCCCGCACCTCGGCCACCTGCCTGGTTGGCTGAACTGCCGGCCGACCCGGAGGGCGACATCGTCGTCATCCGCCGGGACGAGGGCTGGCAGTTCATCGCCTGCGCGATCACTGCGGTGACGGCAGACGAGGTGGTGGTGCTGCTCGAGGACGAACGGATTCCCGTGAACCGGAACAAGCTGGCTGGCCTCTGCTGGCTCCGGGGGAACCTTGCCCCCGGCAGTGAGCCTGAGCCGGCCGCCGGCGAGATCCTGCTGGAAATGGCAGGATCGGCGCTGCGGTGCCGCGGGGTCAGCTGGTCTGCCGCCGATGGCAGCTGGCAGGTGCAGCTGACGTCGGCGGCCGACAGCCAGACAGTGCTGCCGGCCGGCACGATCACCGGCATCGACTACGCCTTTGGCCGCCGGATCGACCTGATCCGACGGTCGCCGGCCCAGACGAAGGTCGAGCCCTTTTTTGGCGGCTTGGCCGAGGACGAACAGCTCCGCAGCTTCTTTGCCCCCCGGGTGGTTCCGGTCACGACTACCGACGCCGAAAACGAATCGGCATCACAGGGGCTGCTGCTCAGACCCCGCACCGAAATGATCTGGACCATCCCCGCCGACAGCCGCCGCTTCCGCGGCAGCCTGCGGTCGGCGGGGCCGGCGGCAATCGCCCCAACCGCTGTGATCATCGAGGTCGATGGGAACGAGCGGTTTCGGAGAGAACTCGGCGGCCGCACCGGCAGTGAGCCTGGTAGACCACTAGCGGTCGAGATCGACCTGGCGGGTGGACGGCAGCTGCGGCTGCTGGTCGACTTTGTCAGGCGGCCCCTCGACGAAGCTGCCGAGGCAGCCAGCACCCCGTTGGTCGGCGGCCCGATCCTGCTGGTGGAACCGCTGATTGAGAGGTAACAGATGACAGCGGTGAGATGTCGCCACTACTGGCCCGTCGTTGCGGCTCTGGCGGTCATGGTTCAGATCCAGAGGCCTGCGACAGCCACCGAGGCCACAGCCGTCGCCCCTGAGCCGGCCGCCACCGTCAGCTTCGATCTGGTCCTCGAGGCCGAGCGACAGCGGACCGAGACAATTGCAGCGGCATCGAAAGCCGCAGTTGCGATCTTCGCGGGTGCTGCCGGTGGCGGCTCGGGGGTGCTGATCAGCCCCGACGGCTACGCCCTGACCAACTTCCACGTCGTCCAGCCCGCCGGCATTGCCATGCAGTGTGGGCTGAATGACGGCCAGCTTTATGACGCGGTGCTGGTCGGCCTCGACCCAACCGGTGATCTGGCGGTGATCAAGCTGCTGGGCCGCGATGACTTTCCCGCCGCTGAACTGGCCGACAGCGATGCGGTTTCAATCGGCGATGAGTGCTTCGTGATTGGCAATCCCTTTCTGCTGGCCACCGACCTGCGGCCTTCGGTCAGTGCCGGCATCGTTTCGGGGGTCCACCGCTACCAGTTCCCCGCCGGCACCATTTTGGAATATGCCGACTGCCTGCAGGTCGATGCCGCCATCAACCCCGGCAACTCCGGCGGAGGCCTGTTCGATGCTGCCGGCCGTTTGATCGGCATCAATGGCCGCGCCTCGTTTGAGAAACGGGGACGGATCAACGTCGGCGTCGGCTATGCCATTTCATCGAATCAGGTCCGCAACTTTCTCGGGGTGCTCAAAGGGGGCCGGCTGGCCGACCATGCCACCCTCGGCGCGACCGTGGCCACCAGCTTCGACGGCCGGGTGGTGGTCTCAGACATCCTCGAGTCATCCGACGCCTGGCGGCGGGGGCTGCGGATCGACGACGAGGTGGTCGCGCTTGCCGGCCGGCCCGTCCGCAGCGTCAATGCCTTCAAGAATGTGCTCGGCACCCTGCCGGCCGGCTGGCGGGTACCGCTGGTCTATCGCCGGGAGGGTCGACCGACCGAGATCGTCGTCGAACTCGCGGGCGTCCACACCACCGCGATGCTGGCCGACATCATCTCGGGTGGCCGGGGCAAGCCGGCACCACCGGGCAAGCCCGGCGAACAGCCCGAGCCGCGGCCCAACCCGCTGGCGCCGAAGCCCGAGGATCTGCCCGAGGCGATCCGGCCGCTTTACGAACCCCGCCTCGGCTTCACGAACTTTCATTTCAACCGGGTGGAGCTGGAGCGGGTAGCAGCGTTGATTACCGCCGGATCAAGCCGAGCCGCCGATGAGCAGGCTGCCGACCAGCCGAATGCCGACCGGCCGGCTTGGACCTTCCGCGGCCGGCTGGAGCAGGGGGGACGGTTTGAGATTGAACTGGCCGATCAGGCAGCCAGCATCAGCCTGCCGACCGGTGTCTCCCGCTGGGAGCCGGTGGCGGCCGCAGCAGGCCTGGCGGCTGAGGCCGGCTTTGACGCCAGCCCACCCGGCTCAGGTGGCATGCTTGCCGCGCTGACACTCTGGCGGCAGCTGTTGCTTGACGGCGTGGCCAGCAGCGGCCGGATGATCTA
>CALAZQ010000458.1 GCA_937926325.1 uncultured Planctomycetaceae bacterium
TCGCCGGGCCGCTTCACGAGCCTGCTGCACCGCCGGCAAAAGCAGGCCGACCAGGACGCCGATGATGGCAATCACCACCAGCAGTTCGATGAGGGTAAAGCCACGGTTGGTACGAGGTTTTGCGAGACTGGCCATCTGAGGTTCCTTTCCTGAAGATCTTGTTTGGCGAAGCTGATCGTTGAAATAAAGACAAAAGAACCCCTCAAACCAGCCGGAGGCCGGTTGGGAGAAATACGCGGACAAATCAACTGCTCTGGATTATCGGATAGCCAATATGCAATTTGCGCAGAGCCTTACGACAAGCCAATATGCAATTTGCGCAGAGCCTTGCTATAAATGACTGGAGGGAAGCCGCTGGCTTTTGCTCTTTTCAGATGTTTCCCGCTTGTTTTTCGTTCTTCCGTCTTTCGTTTGGTCTCTGCGGAAATCGATGAAATTCCGCAATGAAGAGGTCTCGTGGTCATGGCGATCACCAGCAAATCACCACTCGCGCTGCCTGATGTCCCGCTGCTGGTGGGTCGGACGAAGACGACTGACCCGGCTGAAGACAACCAGGTTTTCAGCCTTCTGTACGACTACGAGATGGTGCAATTGAAGCCGGGTCACTTCGGCTGTGGGCTTGAATTTGCCGCCACAAGTCGGGCGACACTCTATTCAGATCAATACGGCGGGAGTTTGCATTGCCTCGGTGTGATGCTTGGCGATCAGATAGGGCTGTGCATTCCGGTTTCCAACAGCAACGACGCAGTCTGGTGGGGGCAGTCAATCAAGAAAACCCAGGTGCCCCTTGGTCGCTCCGGCAAAGCTGTTCATGTCACCTTTCACCCCGGTCATCACAATCTGGTCGCAGTCATTGACCGAAAGTTTTGTATTGAACGATGGCAACGGCCGGGCTTCGCGGCTCCTCCTGATATCGATGAAATCTTCAACCGTTCGGGGCAGCAATTTCTTTCGGTCGATACAGCGAAGCTCGATCGTTGGCGAGTCAGACTGGCCAATCTGCTGTCAAGGAATCAGGGCGGGCCAGTGACCTTGCAGGGGGCTGCTTTCGAAAACGAAATACTGACCGCTTTTCGTTCCCTGCTGGAATCGGTAGAGGCTTGTGACGTCAATGAGTCGGTTGCCCGAAAATTGGTGGAGACGGCCCTCGACCACGTCGAGGGATGGGGCCCACGAAGGGTAGCGATCGCAGATCTCTGCGTTGAACTCAATGTCAGCCGGCGAACCCTTGAGGTCGCCTTTCGAAACGTGATCGGCATGAGCCCACTGAAATACCTGACCCAGCGGCGGTTCTGCCGAGCCTTTACGGCCTTGAAGCAGGCTTCACCGGACGAGACGAGCGTGACCGACGTCGCCTTGGTTCACGGCTTCCATGAACTCGGACGATTTGCCAGCAGATATCAGGAACTGTTTGGTGAACTCCCGCGGGAAACACTGCGGCAGCGGCCCACGCGGTGCCGACGAATGCCGACTGGGCTTTGAGCAATTCAGCCAACCTCTTCTTCCACCCGCTGCATGTAGGCAATACTCTCGCGGGCCAACCGCTCCGCACCCGGCGTATAATCGAACACTTCGACACTCACCCAGCCGCTGTAAGCAATTTCCTGCAGTGCGTGAAAGATTGGCGCGAATTCGATTGCCCCAAACCCGGGCCCCTGCAGGTTGACGTCGTTGGCATGAAAGTGCTCAAGCTGGGCGGCACTGGCATGGATGATCTCAGGAATCGGCAGGTCCTCTGAGGCCATTGCCTTGACGTCGAGGTGCAGCCTGACGTGCGGTGAGCCGATCGCCTCAATCAGATGGCAGGTCTCGGCCGCCGTGGTGAGCACGTCGGTCTCGATCGGAGACAGCGGCTCGAGGGCCAGCACCGTGTCGGTCGCCTCCAGTGCCGGCACCAGACGGCCAAAGACTTCCCGAAGGTATTCCTCGGCCTGCTCGGGACTGACCCCCGGCAGCAGGCTTCGCTGCTGGGGCGAGCCGAAGACCAGGATGCGGCCACCGAGGTCATGGCAGAGCCGGGCCAGTTCACCGAGGTAGGCAACCGTGCGATCGCGTACCGCTGGGTCAGGGTCGGTCACATGAAAGCCCGCGGTCTTGGCCAGCAGCCAGTGCAGGCC
>CALAZQ010000459.1 GCA_937926325.1 uncultured Planctomycetaceae bacterium
TCTCAAGGCTGTCCACACGGCTCGGACGTTGATCGGTGAGGAGCTCGAATAGCACGATTCCAAGCGAAAAGACGTCACTCTCTGGGCCCACCCCACTCCCCAACCATTGCTCTGGGCTCATATAGCTGGGCGTACCAATAATTCGCCCATTTGTCTGACCGCCCGCCGTTGAAATCTGAATGAAATCAGCCTGCCGAACACTGGCAATATCGAAGTCAATAACCCGAGGCTGGCCCGCATTATTTACTAAAATATTACTTGGCTTGAGATCGCGGTGGACAACTTTCCGGGAATGAGCCACAGCAACCGCATCACAAACCTTCGTGAACAATTCAACGCGTTCCGAAGGGCCAAGACGATGGCTACGGCAGAACGTTGCGATGTCCTCAGCGCCCCTGACAAGTTCCATCGCTACGTAGGGCAACCGGAGTCCCCGATGCTCGAACTGCCCGGCGTCGAAAAGTGTTGCAATAAATTCATGTTCGATTCTCCCGAGGAGCTGACCGCCACGGCGGATTCGTTCGGCCGACTCTCCACCCCGACGTGGGATTTTGATCGCCACGTCGCGGCGAAGCGAGAATTGTTCAGCCCGAAATACCCAGCTGAACCCACCTTGACCGAGCAATTCCTGAAGGCCAAACCGTTCGTCAATGATCGTCCCAGAAATATCATCCGGCCTGAGTTGGAACCCGTCACGGAGTCCACACAGCGGAACAGAGCCGTGTTCTCTCAGCCAGAACGATTCATCTGCACGATCGTCGCTTCCGTGCTCGTAATTGTGTTCGCTTCGTCGCAAAGCTAAACTCCAGCGACTCGCTTGGGGGATCAGCGCCCTCCTTTTGAGAGCCTTTCCCTCCAGACTACCAAACGGTGAACTCTGGGTTGCTTTCTGGCGACACCGCGGGACGCAAAAAATCATCTTCATGCTGTCCGGTTGGAGGGCAAATTCCCGCTGGACGCTTTGGGCAACCGTTTGGTGGTTCGCCACACGCAATTTCCTCCGTTCAAAAAGGGACACGACATGCACCAGTTCGCCCCCGCATACCGAATCCAAGCAGCCTTTCTCGGGATGGCTGCTATTTGCTGCACAGCGTCGTCGCCCGCCAGGGCCGCCGCCCCATACCAGCCCGACACGACGTACGCGGTTGGCAGCATCGTCCTCGGGGCCGATGGCAATGACTATCGATCCATCAGTCAGGCAAAGGACATTCCACCTGCAACATCGGATGGCAAACACTGGCAATTGCTCGTGGTCAGGCGGGTGACAGTGCTTGATGTCCCAGGAAGGTTCAAAAGCATCGCTGATGCACTGATGTTTCTCGACGGTGCGACGATCAATGATTCTGCCCGGGTGATCATTGAAATTGCGGCAGGGACATACCGCCAGAAAGATCCCGTCATTCTCAACCATCGAGAAGGCGGCCGAATAACCGTCCGCGGCGGCACCAGAACACCGCAGGAAACAGTCCTCCAATTCCTTACTGGCGACGGCCTCATTGTTTCAGACTCCCACGCAATCAATCTCGAGCGACTGACTGTGGAGTCGATTGCCTCGTCGGCAAAGGGGACGGGCCTGACGGTTACCGACAGGAGCTTGGCACATGTCGCAGACTGTCGCTTTGTGAATTTTCAAAGTGGGGTGTCGGCCAACTCCACTTCTGAAATTTCAGCTATGTCTACCGATGTTATTTCACGCTGGGATGGCTCTGGATTCCGTTCAACAGCCGGTAGCAATGGAAGGCTCGTTAACTGCCGCGCCTCATCAACGTCAAATGAAAACACTGGGGAGGGTTTTCTCGCTTTTAACAGCGGATCGCTTTCTTGCACTGGCTGTGCGGCCGAAGGCTGGCACTACGGCTTCAAGGCTCATACGACGAGTGGTCTCCATCTCCTGCGTTGCTCGGCTGAAGGGAATTTGGTTGGCATTTCTTCGTGGTGGAGTAGCGCGATCACGGCGACGTCCTGCTCGATGACCAGGAATACGAATTCTGGAATTGGTGTCTTTTCGGCAACCGCACAGATTTCAGACTGCCGTATTTCAAGCAGCCGGGATTCAGGCTGTTTTGTTCACGGGTCATCCTTCTTGGCCCTCACGGACGAACCAACGACCATCACCGCCTGCCCGGTGGGCATTCGGTCAGTCTTCGGCGGCCGCGCGCAGCAGTTTGTGCCCGTTCAATTCCAACGAATTAACACGCCCACGCTGGAAGAAAAGCCAGCCCAACGCTTCAATCAATAGCTGCGAACAACGGAGGTGCCTCGGCGGATTGATCGCCGGGGCACCTTCTTAAACGCCGGCCGTTTTCAGGTCTCTTGAACGGGTCGGATTTTGCCTTTATCCACTGGCTGTGGTGCTCGATCACCCGACACAATACAGCACCACTGGCGTCTCACACGATCAGCATTGCATCGCCATAGCTGAGGAAGCGGTACCGCGCAGTGATCGCCTCGGCGT
>CALAZQ010000460.1 GCA_937926325.1 uncultured Planctomycetaceae bacterium
GAACTCCGCCGGCCGGAGGCGGTCTGGCCGGTGGACGGCGAGTACGCAGAACTCTACGAGCAGCAGACGCTCGCCGGCATCGAGGCTGCGAAGTCGTCGAGCGTTGCGATTGTTGCGATTGCAAGAAACTCGCTGCCGGAACTGGCGAACACGCTGCCTCTGATCACGATGGTCAAGCGGCAGTTCGCTGATGCGAAGATGTATTTCTTCGAGAACGACAGCGAGGATCAGACCGCTGCGGTGCTCGACAAGTTCGCGGAGATTGAACCAGGCGTGGTCGTCGAGCACCAGACGCTTGGAGGCATCGACTCGAGGGGCTTTGAGAGGGAGCGGACGGAGCGGCTGGCCCTCTGCCGGAACAGGTGCCTGGAGTGGGTTCGCGACAACGCCGCGGACAGCGAGTACACGATCGTCTTCGACACCGACCCGGCCGGCGGGCTCTCTCCCGACGGAGTCTTCAACAGCATCGGTTGGATGATCGAGCGGCCGTGGGCCGGAGGCATGGCGAGCTACTCGTTGGCTCGTTACCCCGAGGGCATCGCCCACTACGATGCCTGGGCGGCGCGACTCAACTGGTGGCGAGATCGCCGCGAGGAGATCAACATGACGTGGTTCTGGCATTTGCTGCTGCCGGTCGGCTCGCCGCCCATCGCGATGAACTCGGCCTTCGGCGGCCTGGCGGTCTACCGTACAAAAGCGTTTCTGGCCGGCGGGTACGTCGGCGATGACTGCGAACACGTCGGCCACCACAAGAAGATGCACGAGGCCGGCTGGCAGATGTACCTAAACCCCGGATGCCGCTATATCGCGGTGTGGAACGAGTGACGGCTAGGAAGAGCCCCGAGGAGTTGAGGGCCAGTAGGGCCGCCGCGAACGAGAAGAGGAAGCTCCGCCGGCTTTGGGCCGGGGAGTTGGTGCTCGAGGAAATCTGCGACGAGATGGGGATGGCCGAGGATGAACTCCTCGCGTTCGCCGCGTCTCTGGGGCTTGAGGATCGTCCTGAGTCGGACGCCTATCTGCCCACGCCGGAGGAGATCAGGCTGGCTGCGGCGGAGATACGATCTCGCTGGACTCCTGCCGAGTTAGAAGCACGGCGCACCCCCTGGCATGGTAAACTGGAATAGTCGGCAGTACATGACAACTATGCTTGCTGAAGTTCGCTTAACGATCACCGCGAAGCAGGCCGAGTTGTCGGTTGCCTCCGGCAGCAAGGTCATCGAGCAAGAGGTCTGGACGTTCCCGACGAAGATTCGTCGGGCCGATGCGAAGGACATCGCCGAAGTCGCATTTCATGACGCTTACGATCTGATGCAGTCGGCGGTACACGGCGATGACGATTCGTGATGGATACATCGACCAGGGCGAACTCCAGGCCAGGGGCGGCGACGACTCGGCGCCGCTGATGCAGTTCGTGCCGGAGCCACCGCCGAGCCATTGGGGGAAAGTGACGAGCCAAAGCCGGACGCTGTCGCCGGCATATCTGAAGTTTCTGGGCAAGGAGCCAAAGCAAGATGGACGAGACTGAATACGGGTCGGGCCTGGGCCTGCTCGACAAACTGCGGACGCTGGCCGAGTGGGCGCCGCTTCTGAACCGCCTGCAAGTCCTGGCCCTGGCCGAGGGGCCGCACGACCAGGCGATCGCGATCATCGACACGCTCCAGTGGGCGGCCGGCAAGAGCAGCACCGAGATCGACGACGAGGCGCTCGCCCACATTGAGGCTGTCCTCAAGACCGACGAGGGCAAGGCGTTTTTCGGTTGGATCGTCGAGAAGCTCGGGGGTGAGTTGTGAGCTGGATTCAGATTGCCGCTGCTGTCGGGGCCGTCGCTGTCGTCGCCTACCCGCTACTGAAACCGCTGGTCGCGTTTGTGACCGCGGCCCGCCCCAAGGTCGCTTCCTATGAGCAGGCGATCGCTGACCTGGCGAGCGTCCGCAGCCGGCTGGTTTCCACCGACCGGCTTCAGGACAGCGAGCGGAAGGCGATCGACGTGCTGACGCTGGCCCTCGTGGACTCGAGCGACCTATGACCACGCCGTGGAGAATCCTCGTGGCAGTCTTCCTTCTGGCGTTCGCCTGGAACGGCTCGAGCCTCAACATGGAGTGGCCGCCCCGCGGCGGCATCGTCATCCCGAAGCCCGAGCCCGTCCTGATGAAGTGGGCCGAGCCGCTGCGGCCACTGCTGCCGAAGATGATGGTCGCCGACCGGCAGTACCTCTCTGCGTTCTACGATGCCCTGTCGTTCGTCTTGCTTCGGGACAGCAAGCGAGCCAACCCGGTTGTGAAGACCACGGCAGATTTCGTTGGGTTTCATGCCGGCAGCCTCCAGTTGGCGATCGACAAAGAAAATGTCGGCAAGTACCCCGGCCTCGGCGGGGCGATCGACGAGGTCATCGTCAATGCGATCGGGGCTGATCAGCGGGCGCTGACTGCTGATGACCGCACCAAACTGATCGCCGGATGCTCGGTGCTCTCCTATGCATTCCGGGTGGGGAGCGATGAGTGATTTTTCACCACTCGCTGCCTACGAGAGCGGCCTGGTTGGATGCTCGGCGAATCCTCGAGCCGACGAGGAACTCGTCGATTCGATCATTCGTCACGGCGGCGATCCCGACGGCTCGAGCGTTGCCCACCACTGGGAGTTCGCCGATGCCGGCAAAGGCAAGCTCTCGCTGATCTACCCGGCGATCGAGACGGTCTTTCCTGGGGCTCTTCCTGGGCCGCCCCAATTGTGGGGCGATTGCGTGGGCGCGGCGGCAGCTAATGCGTACCTGGGATCGCTCGCCCAAGAAATCGTCGATGCCCGCCCCGACGAGGTCACCGGCAAGGTCGAGGGGCCGCCCGACATCCCGCCTGTCGGCGTGAAGCAGGGCGTCGTGGCCCGCGAGAGCATCTTTGCGTGGCGTGGCTGGACGGAGCCGAATGGCAGAGGCAAGTCGAGCGACGGCTGGTTCTGCGCGGCCGCCGCCAAGGCGCTCACCGAGAAGGGCGTTCTGGTTCGCAAGCCATACCCTGAGTTGGGCTTCGACCTCACGAAGTACACGAGGCAGACGATCCGCCTGGGCGGCTCGACCAAGCCGTCTGATGAGTGGTTCGCCGAGAGCAGTCAGTACATCGCCAGGACGGCGACGTTTCTCAAGGGCCGCGAGCAAGTCAGGGATTTCTTGGCGGCCGGCTACGCGATTTTCAACTGCTCGGCCTTGGCGTTTGAACGCACCCGCGATGGCAACGGCGTGAGCCGCCAGCGGGGGGTATGGCACCATGCGCAAGCTTTTACCGGGTACGATGACCGCGAGATCACAATCAAGATATACGGCCAGCCGCTGGTCTTGTGGACGAACTCATGGGGCGCGTGGAACTCGGGGCCACGAAGTATCCTCGGCACGAACATGACGATCCCGCCGGGATCGTATTGGGCGCTGGCATCGACGATTGATCGCTGCCAGTGCATCGCCGTCTCGAGCGTCGCGGGGTGGCCGCGGCGTCAGCACACCACCTTCGGTGCTACGGGGAACGTATAAGATGAAGACAGCAATTCTTGACTCTCTGGGCGCAGTGACCCTCTTCGCCGCCGCGACGCTGCCGCTGAGTTGCACGTCGCTGCCGACGACCACTGACCTCCAGCCTCTGGTTGCCACGGCCGGGCAGTACGCGATGCTGGCCCAGCCGGCCCCCGACGACGAGCCGTCTGGCGTCTGCGGCACCTGCGGCACTCCGGTTCCGCCGGGCGGGGGCTACCTCGGCGACGGCACGGTCAAATTGCCCTGCCCCGAGTGCAATGAATCGGGCCAGCCCAAATGCACCTGCCCGTGTGGCGGGAGGGGGTACATCGTCAAGGCCGATGGATCGCGGTGGGCCTGCTCCTGCAAGCCCTCCTGCCCCTGCAAGTGCAAGGACGGACGATGCCAGCTACGTCGCTGAGAAAATACATCGACCGCCACGGCGGCATGAGGCTCTCGCTGCACCCCGGTGCTCGCGATCGCCTGATTGCCTGGGCGATTGAGGAGTTCCCCGTCGATGCCCCCCGCGACCGCGTGGCCGAGGTGTTGTCGGCCCGCCTCCGGCGTCGGGTTCGCAGTGAGCACGGCAGCATCGTCGCGACGATCCTGATCGGGGTGCTGGTCAATCTGATCGTCCGGCTGATCGTGGAGTGGTGGATGAGTCGGAGCAGTCATCGCGTTCTCATGGAGGGCTGGCACAAGAATGCCCTGGCGGCAGCCAACATTTCGGACACGCCCCCGGCAGCCTGACAGACGCCCCAGTTCACACGCACGGGGGTACGGCTCGGCGGCCTGGCAGAGAGTCCGGCAGGCAGTGATCGCCCGCGACGGGGCCACCTGTCGCGTCTGCGGGCTGGTTCTCCATCGGCCGGGGGACTGCCACGTCGATCACATTGAGCGAAAGCCTGCGAACCAGGCCGCGGAGGCTACTCCGCTTTCTGGG
>CALAZQ010000461.1 GCA_937926325.1 uncultured Planctomycetaceae bacterium
TCTGCCTGCTTCCGCAGTGTGGCCAACTTTGTCGGCAGTCCCTCGAAAAACACTTCAGTCATTCCCAGTCCGGGCACGACCGTCAATGCGCGGATCAACGACGTCTTCGCCCGGCTTCAGGCCTGGCACCTGGTGCTGCGTTCCGACCAACGCGGCCCATCACCCGAGGCGGCCCACGCCTATCTACCGAAACGCTATCTCTTTGACACGGGGCTGCTCCGCTGGCATCGCGAACTGGGAGTCCCGTCGATCAATGTCCTGCGGACTCGCGCCACCGCCGCCCGCAGTCCGCTCGGAGGAATTCTCGAAAATCAGGTGGCAATCGAAGTGAACCGGCTCGGGCTGCCCCTGAGCGGCTGGAAAAAGACGCCCTCCGGCGGAGAAATCGATTTTCTTGTTTCGCTGTCGGGTCAACTCGTGCCGGTCGAGTGCAAAGCCAGTCTCACCATCGACCGGCGTTCGCTTCGCGGAATCGCCGACTATCTCACCAGCTACGGCCAGACCACCGGCGTGATCGTGAGTTTCGCGCCCTATGCCGTCGTGGACCTGGATGCTGCCGCCGGCCGGCCACCACGCCGAGTGATCCTGCTCCCGGCCACGCTGCTCGAGCGGTTGCCGAGAATCCTGCAGCAGCGATGATCGGTTCCTCATTTCCTCCTGAAGACCCGACCACATACTCGTCACAAGTGCCAGTGGCCGCCGCCCGGCTTAAGGCGGCATAGTGCGACCGCCGCGTATCTTAGTCACCGACCGTTTTGCCGCCATGCGACTGCTGCTTGTTGACGACCATCCCGTGTTTCTCGAAGGGCTCGCCGAGGCCCTCACCCGCCAGGCCGACTTCGAGATCGTCGGCATGGCGACCGACAGCGACGCCGCCATCGACGCCTGCCAGCGGCTGGCTCCCGACCTCGTGCTGCTCGACCTGGCGATGCGGGGCCTCGACGGCCTGGCCACACTCGCCCGGCTCAAGGAACTGGCCCCGCCGCCACGGGTGCTCATGCTCACGTCATCTGACGACGCAGCTGACGCCATCGCCGCGCTCGACGCCGGCGCTTCCGGCTACGTCACGAAGCTTGCCCGCTACGACGAACTGGTCGCGGCAATTCGTGAGGCGGCGGCGGGTGGCCGGCCGATCGGCGACGCCGTCGCTCGCCGGATTGCCCTGCGGGAGAAGCACAGCCCGCTGACGGCCCGCGAGCAGGAAGTGCTCGTGTTGCTGGCGGAGGGCCTGACGTATGAGGCGATCGGCGAGCGGCTGGGCATCGCCAAACGCACCGCCCGCGCCCACGTGGTGGCGATCCAGGAAAAGTTCGACGCCGCCAACAACGCCCAGGTGGTCGCCCGCGGCTACGAACGCGGCCTGCTGAGGCCGGAGGCCCGAAAATAAAAAGGCTCCAGGACGGTCTGAGACCTTTCCCGCTTTTCTTCTCGTAGCGGTGATTGCAGCATCGTGCACCGCAGGGCTGCACGGTTGACAGCTTAACTCATCTGGAGCAAAATCCCTTTTGGTAGCACTGAAATGGAGTAATCTTCGGGATGGTAGATGGATTTCGGCGGCTGTTAACGCTCGAACTCCCGCCAAGCCAATCGGCGTTCCTGTGGGGAGCCCGCAAGACCGGGAAATCGACACTGCTTCGGACGGCGTTTCCCCGCAGCCTCATTTACGACTTTCTTAAGACCGATCTCGCCATCTCGTTCGGCGCTCGCCCGGCCCTGCTGCGGGAGCAACTGCTGGCCCGCTCCGCTGCGGAACTCCGAGAGCCGATCATCCTCGACGAGGTGCAGAAGGTTCCCGGAGTGCTCGACGAGGTGCACTGGCTGATCGAGCACCGCCGACTGCGGTTCATCCTCTGCGGCTCAAGCGCCCGCAAGCTGAAGCGGGGCCGTGCCAACCTGCTGGGCGGCCGAGCCTGGCGGTTTGAGATGTTCCCGCTGGTGACGGCAGAGTTCCCGGCGACAAAGGGGCCGCACAGGCCGTTCGATCTCATGCGGGCGTTGAACCATGGGCTGCTGCCGGCCCATTACCTCTCGTCGCACCCGCGCCGCTCGCTGGCAGCCTACGTTTGTGACTACCTCAAGGAGGAGGTCTTCGACGAAGGGCTCACCCGAAATGTGCCAGCCTTCTCTCGATTCTTTGAGGCGGTCGGTTATTCGCATGGCGAACTCGTCAACTATGCCAACATTGCCCGCGACTGTGGCGTGGATGCGAAGACAGTGAAGGAATACTTCCAGATCCTCTGCGACACGCTCCTCGGCCGGCTCGTACCGCCTTACAAGAAGCGGCAGGAAAGGCAGGTCATCAGCAAGGCGCCGAAGTTCTATCTCTTCGACGTGGGGGTCGCCGGCGCCCTGACGAAACGTCAGCTCTCGGAGCCGCGCGGTGAGCAGTTCGGCCGGGCACTCGAACACCTCGTGTTCATGGAACTGGCAGCCCATTCCTCCTATCGAGAACTGGGCTACGAAATCTGTTTTTGGCGGATGAAATCCGGAGCTGAAGTGGATTTCGTGACAGGGCAGGGTGAGGTGGCCATCGAGGTCAAAGGGACGGCCCGCGTCGATGAACGCGATCTGCGGTCACTCCAGACGTTTGTTCACACGCATCGGCCTCGGCTCGCGATCGTCGTATGCAACGAACCAGAGGAGCGGGTTGTCCGGGGAATTCGCATCCTGCCCTGGAGGGTTTTCTTCGAGCAGCTCTGGGACGGCCGCATCATGGGCGGCTGATGGACAAGGTGTCAGGACGGGTTTGGCACCGTTTTCGGGGTCGGGATCGGCACTTGTGCCAATGGCGGTGACGGGGCGAGCTCTTTATTTTGATGATGGGTCGGAAGCTATTCTCGTTTTTTTAGCTCGGAGTGTTCGTGATGAATTGTTTTTTCTTCACAGGGTTACGCCGCCGGGCGTTCACTTTGATTGAACTTTTGGTGGTGATCGCCATCATCGGGGTTTTGGTCGGGCTGCTGCTGCCGGCGGTCCAGCAGGCTCGCGAGGCGGCGCGTCGAAGTAGCTGCACCAACAAGATGAAGCAGATTGCGCTGGCGAGTCATAGCTACCATGATGCTCACAAAAAGCTTCCCAACGGTGGCAGTGTTATCGAAAGTAGCAATGCATACGGACATAGCTGCATCGTGTTTCTGCTGCCGTACCTCGAGGAACAATCGCTGTACGATGGCTTCAATCTCAATGAAGCCTACGATTCCGCAACCAACAAAGACCGTGCCTACACGGCGGCCATGCCGGCAATACGCTGCCCCTCGTCCACAAAGCCGCAGTCGCTGCATTCCAGCGAGAAAAGTTCTGGCGGACAGTCGGCCGCCACGTCGCACTACTACGGCATCATGGGCCCGAGAGATACTGGTGGCGTCTATGGTGCGGACACATCAAATGCTGGCGGTTGGGGTGGGATCGCGACCCAAGGCACACTGCTTCGTGACAACCAAATTGACTTTGCGAAAATCACCGACGGTTTGTCGCAGACACTGCTCTTTGGTGAGCTGAGTTGGGACGATGCCAACACGTATCGGGCGTGGAATAAAGGCTGTAACTACGAGCAGCCGTATGGGAAAGTCTGCAACTCGACCCGTAACGTTCGCTACGGATTGAAGGTCTTCGATTACGTAAGCAACGGTCAATTTAACAACGTTAGCTTTGGCAGCGAGCATCCCAGCGGGGCAAACTTCTGCTTTTCAGATGGCTCGGTGAGCTTTCTGCTGAATACTGTTCCAGTCGATCATCTGCAAAAACTTGCGAGCCGCGACGGTGGAGAAGTTGTTTCGCAATGATTAGGTCAACCAAGCTGCTTCTCGGCCTCACCTGTTGCATTCTTTCGGCGTGCGGGACGTCAGGTCCGCAGGCTTTTCGGGTGCAGGGCGAGGTGACGTTTCAGGGAAAGCCGGTCCCCGCTGGACGCATCGACTTCATCCCCGACGCGCGGCGAGGAAACTCAGCGATGTCGGGATTCGCCAAAATTCATGACGGCATGTACGACACCAGCGAAAGTGGGGTCGGCTTTGCCGGCGGACCGATGACAGTGCTCGTTACCGGCTACGCACCGGAACCGGGGCGTGAAAACTCAAATCAAATGCTATTCGTCGACTATCAACTCGAAGAGGATTTTCCACCGACTCACACAACATTCGACATCGCCGTACCGGAGTCAGCGGCAGTGCACGCCAAAAGTCTCCGGCCGGGTAGTGAACCCTGATACGGTTTTCAGCAGTTGCTCGCCGGTCACCGTTGGGATTATTCCAGTGATGCAGGGCCTGGGTGCCAGAAAGGTGTCAGGACTCTTTTCTGTTCGGTCGGGGGTGGATATTGTGTGTTCATGGGACGACCGAGTCGTGCAGACGAAGCGGGTGGGATTTATCACGCTTTGAACAGGGGCAGTGCCCGGGCTGAAGTTTTTTCACAAACCGGAGGACTACGATTCCTTCGAACAGATC
>CALAZQ010000462.1 GCA_937926325.1 uncultured Planctomycetaceae bacterium
TGGGTGCGGCAGTGCGAGATGCTCACCAGCACCGCGGCGATACCCATGCGTTCAGCGATGTCCTGGGTGCCGCCTGCCAGGGTCACCGTCGGCCGGCCGCTGGCACCGTTGAGCACCTCGATGTCCCGCCAGCTGATGCCCTGCCGCCAGCCGGTCCCGAGCGCCTTCAGAATCGCCTCCTTCGCCGACCAGCGACCGGTGAAGTGCTGCATCGCCATCCGGCGGCTGCGGCAATAGTCGATCTCCCGCGGCGTGTAGACCCGCTGCACGAACAGTTCGCCGTGCCGCTCGATCATCTGGCCAATCCGCAGGCACTCGGTGATGTCGGTGCCGACACCGAGGACATTCATCGCCGCCGCTCCCCCTGACGCCGGCTGAGCCCGCAGGCCGACCGGGCCCGGTCGAGCACCTCGGCCGCCGCCCGGCGGGCTCGTTCAGCTCCAGCGGCGAGGATCGCATCGGTTTTTTCTGGATCGGCCGCCAGCTCAGCCCGCCGCTGCCGGGCCTCGGCAAAGTACTCGGCAGCCGCCGCAACCAGCGCCTTCTTCACCTCGCCGTAGCCGAACCCGCCCTTCCGGTACCGGTCGGCCATCGCGGCCGCGTCCACTTCGGCCGCCAGCAGGGCATAGAGCTGATAGAGGTGATCACTCTCCGGCTCCTTCGGCTCTTCCAGCGGCCGCGAGTCGGTGGTGATCCGCATGATCTTCTTCTTCTGGACGCCCGGCTCTTCGAAGACCTCGATGGTGTTCTCGTAGCTCTTCGACATCTTCTGGCCGTCGGTGCCGGGCACCTTTGCCCCCCCCTCGACCAGCCGCGGCTTGGGCAGCCGAAAGACCTCGCCATAGAGATGATTGAACGCACCGGCCAAGTCGCGGCAGACCTCGATGTGCTGCACCTGATCCTCACCCACCGGCACGATGTCGGCGTCATAGGCGAGGATGTCTGCCGCCATCAGCACCGGATAGGTGAACAGCCCGGCATCGGCGGGTAGTCCCCGCGTCTTTTTGTCCTTGTAGGCGTGGCAGCGTTCCAGCAGGCCCATCGGGGCGACCGTCATCAGCAGCCAGGTCAGCTCCGCCACCTCGGGCACATCCGACTGCACGAACAACGTGGCCCTGTCAGGATCGAGCCCGAGGGCCAGTAGATCGAGGGCGGCATCGCGGACGAGGCCCCGCAGCCGGTCGGGGTCGCGGACAGTCGTCAACGCATGCAGGTCGGCGATGAAATAAAAGGCGTCACCGGCGTCCTGCAGTTCGATGTACTGGCGGATCGCCCCGAAGTAGTTGCCCCAGTGAAACCGCCCGGTCGGCTGGATGCCCGACAGCACCCGCTGGCGGGTCGGGGGAGCATTCTGATCGGTTGGGTCGCTCATGCTGCAGTCTTCATTCTCTCAAAAGGGAGCGGTTTCGAAGGTGAAGAGGAAGGGGTTGCCGGTGCCACTCGCTTCGGCATCACGCCGACGGTGGTGCCGGCGAGGAACTCGGCCGCGGCAACTGCAGGCTGCCGACCACTTCGGTCAGTGACCTGGCCCCAAGTTCTGCAACGGCCCGCGGCAGTTCAGCGAGCAGCCGGCCGGAGACGACCGGTTCGGCGAAGCTCGCCGTGCCGATCTGAACGGCCGAGGCGCCGGTCACAAAGAACTCCATACAGTCATCGATATTCATGATGCCGCCGACGCCGATGATCGGAATCGCGACCGCCCGCCGCACCTGGTGAACGCACCGGAGGGCGATCGGCTTGATCGCCGGCCCGCTGAGTCCACCAATGACGTTGCCGAGCAACGGCCGGCGACGCCGCCAGTCGACCGCCATCCCCTGGCAGGTGTTGATAAGGGTGACGGCGTCGGCCCCACCGTCAGCCGCTGCCTGAGCAATGGCCGCAATGTCGCTCACGTTCGGGGTCAGCTTGGCCAGCACCGGCGTGTCGGTGGCAGCCCGCACCCCGGCGACGACCGCCCGGCACATCTCAGGGTCGGTCGCCAGGTCAACACCGTGGCTGACGTTCGGGCACGAGATGTTCAGTTCCAACGCCGCAATGCCCGGTTCGGCCGCCAGCCGTTCAGCCAGCTCGACGAACTCAGCCACCGACCCGCCGGCGATGCTCACCACGACCGGTGCGCCGCAGTCCCGCAGGAAGGGCAGCTTCTCGACCAGAAATTGATCGATGCCGTCGTTGTCGAGGCCGATCGAATTGAGCAGGCCCGCCGCGGTCTCGACCGTTCGCCAGGGGCGATTGCCCAGCCGCGGGGCCAGCGTGATCGTCTTGGGGACAATCCCGCCGAGCCGCTCGAGCGGCACAAACTTCTCCATTTCGCCCGCATAGCCGAAGGTGCCGGAAGCAACCATGATCGGGTTGGGCAGCCGCAGGCGGCCGAGTGTCACCCCAAGGTCGACCGGGGCACATTCCTCTGAAACTGGTTCGGGCATCACGGGAGATGGTGAGAATGGAACGTGGCAAAACCTGAGTGTAACGCAGACGTCAGCCTCGCTCCGACGCCCCCAGAACACCCAATTGGCGGCCCTGTCCCGAATCTTTCGATTGGCTCAAGACTGCCGATTGGGCGGCCGATAACGACATTATCGGATTTCCCTGCCACGCGGGTTTTCCGGCTGGCAATCGTTGACACGCTTTGAGCCCCCCCCTATGGTTCCCGACGCCCGTAACGACCGCCGCGGTCGCCCCACTTGCCGGCTGCAGCCGGAGGGTGGCCCTGGTCTCGCCATCTTCCGGCCGGAGCAGCCGCGTCGTGACCAAGCAAAACATTATCCAGACAGTCAGCGAACGGCTCGACCTGCCGAAACCGCAAGCGGCGAAACTGGTGCAGGCGACCTTCGACGCCCTTACCGACAGCCTGGTCAGGGATGGCCGCGTCGAACTGCGGAATTTCGGTGTTTTTCAGATCAAACGCCGCGAGGCCCGCATGGGACGCAATCCGAAGACCGGCGAACAGGTTCAGGTTGCTCCCCGAAGCACCGTCACCTTCAAGCCGGGCAAGGTAATGGAACTGCGGGTCCGCGAACTCGACGGGGCAATCCCCCAGCCGACGCAGCCTGCCGCTGCCTCCCAGGCAGCCACGGACGGCAAAGCCTTGGGCTGATGCCGCTCCGCATCGGGCCGCAGCAGTTCGGCCGGATTCGCCATCGCATTGCCATGGGCTGGCCGCTACAAGTTTCGGCGGATGGACGTCGCGCCGAGGGATTGTCCTCGGCTGAAGCCAGCCAGCCGCCCAGCCCATTCAGAGTGCTCAGGTCAGGGAGAATGACGGCATGAATCGCCCACGAACCCGCAACGCCACCAGTGGTATCAGCCTGCGTTTGTTCTGGCTGCTGCTCGTGGCTGCCGTGCTGACAACATCGAGTGGCTGCCTGATTCCGATGTACTCCGGTGACCCGATCCGGCGGGCCCAGCAGCTGATCTACACCTCGGAAGATCTGCGGGCGATCACGGACGAGTGGGAACGGATCTGGTTCCTCGACCAGCCCTCCCACATGACGCCCTACCGCACCCACGGCGGCGTGCTGTAGCAATCACCCCACCCTGTGACGGCCTAAATCCGGATCTGGGCGGCCTGTTTGCGGATGGTTTCCAGCGGCACCAGGCTGCCCTTGTTGCAGCCGGGGCAATGGACTGCCGCCTCCTCCCAGGCCTCAGGCGACTTCAGGTTTGAATCCCAGAAGGGCCAGGTCTTGCACTGCCGGGGCCGTTGCTCATAGACGGTGCACTTGCGGGTGTCGGCATCGAGCAGCACGCAGTCGCCCCCCGGACGCTCGGTCAGCGACCGCCGGATGCCGACCCGGCGGACAAACCGCTTTTCGAAGACCGCCGGTTCCATCTCCAGCCGGGCCGCCATCGCGTCGATCTCAGCCTGGTTGACCCAGACATAGCCTTCCGCCCCGGTGCAGCAGTCACCGCACTGGGTGCAGCGGAACCGCAGGCCATCGGCGTACCAGACATCATCGGGAATTCCTGCCATCATCGATCTCCGTGGGGGTCGCCATCCCGGGTCGCCGGAGTCTACCCGACGATCGCCGCGACGGCATGCACGACCGCCTCGAGGTCGTCGCTGGTATTAAACGGTCCGAAGGCGATTCGGACCGTGCCGGCAGCAGCCGTCCCGAGGGCCTCATGGATGGCAGCAGCACAGTGAAAGCCGGCCCGCACCTGAACCCCGGCAATCTGCTCGAGCAGCGCCGCCGTCTCGGCTGGTGAATAGCCCTCGACGACGAAGCTCACGATCGGAGGCCCGCCGGCGGCGTCAGGCTCATTCCCACCCCACACCCGCACCCCCGAAACAGCCGCCAGCCGCCCGCGGCAGTCGCGGGCCAGTTGGCCACAGCCCGCCAGCAGGCTCTGGTGCTCCGGGGCCTTCCGCCAGGCCATTGCCGCTGCCACGGCCGCCGCGGCCGGCAGGTCGGCCGTGCCTACTTCAAGCTGATCGGGCAGCCCGGGCGGCATGTCGAGTGACTCACTGGCCGATCCGGTGCCCCCCTGCAGCAGCGGCTCAAGCACCAGCCCTTCCCGGACGAACAGCCCGGCAACTCCGTGCATCCCCATCAGCCACTTGTGGGCCGGCGCCACCACAATGTCGGCGGTGATGCCGGCGCAGGAACACATTCCCAGCGACTGTGATGCATCGAGCAGCAGGAGGCCCTCCCGCTCGTGTGCGATCGCGGCGACGGCGGCGGCATCCTGCACCGTCCCGGTGACGTTCGACGCGTGCGACAGGCTGACCATTCGAGTAGCCGGCCGCCAGGCCTCGGCAATGGCCTGCGGGTCAACCCAGCCGCGACCATCGCAGGGCACGACCGTCAGCTCGATGCGTCCCTGCCGGGCAAGATGGTGCAGCGGCCGGAGGGTCGCATTGTGGTCGGCGGCGGTGGCGATCGCATGGTCACCTGGCAGCAGCAGGCCGTGCAGGGCCTGGTTCAGCCCCAGCGTGGCCGAGGCCGGCAGGGCGATCCGATCGGCCGGCACGCCAAGCAGATCGGCGAACGCCCGGCGAGCCTCAGCCACGATCTGATCGGCCGCCACCGCCTCCCGATAGCCGCCCCGGCCGGCCGCCACACCGTTCTCCCGCGCTGTCCGCTCCCAGGCCTGCCAGACCGGCTCTGGCTTGGGCCAACTCGTGGCGGCGTTGTCGAGGTAACGCCGGGGTGGATTGGTGGCAGCAGCTGTTGGCATGGTGGGAAAGGGCCCTGCTCGGCGTCAGCCGCCGATCTGGTACATGGCCCGGGCGGGCCGCTCAAAGCCGATGCTGCCGATCCCGTGCCCGGCCCGCTTGGCCTGCACACAGTCGGTCAGCAGCCGGGCCAGGTCTTCGTCGTTGCCCGCTCCTCGCAGGATGGCCCGGGCATCCCATTCGGTGGTCGAGAACAGGCAGTTGCGAAACTGCCCATCAGCGGTCAGCCGCAGCCGGTCGCAGCGATCACAGAAGGGCTGGCTGACCGGGTTGATGAAGCCGACCAGCCCGCCACCGTCGGTGTATGAATAGTCGACCGCCGGCTGGCCGGGGTCGGCCACCGGCAGCGGCTCGAGCGGCCCGCAGGCTGCGGCCACCATCTGCCGCACCTCCTCGCCGGTCAGCACGCTGCCTTCGGCCCAGTCGTCCTCGGCGTCGAGCGGCATGAACTCGATGAACCGCAGGTGGAAGGCCTGCTGGCGGCAGAACCGGGCCAGCGGGACGATCTCAGCCTCGGTCAGCCCCCGGATCGAGACCGCATTGATCCGAATCTCACGGAAGCCACAGCGACGGGCGACCGCCAGACCCTTGAGCACCCGATCGAGCCCCGGCCGGCGGGCCAACTGCTCGAACCGGTCGGCGTCGAGGCTGTCGAGGCTGACATTCAGCCGTGCCAGCCCCGCCCGGGCCAGCCGCTCGGCCTGATCGGCCAGCAGCAGACCGTTCGTGGTGACCGCCACCTCGTCGAGGCTCGGTAATGCCACCAGCTGCTGCACCAGCCGATCAAGTTCCGCCCGCACCAGCGGCTCACCACCGGTCAGCCGCACGGTCCGAATGCCCAGCCGGGTGGCCACCGCCACGGTTCGGCAGATCTCTTCATAGGTCAGCAACTCCTCCCGCGGCTTGAACGCCACCTCGAGCGGCATGCAGTAGCTGCACCGCAGGTTGCAGCGGTCGGTCACGCTCACCCGCAGGTCGGTATGCCGCCGCCCGAACCGATCGATGAGTTGACCGGGCGGACGGGGTGCACCATTGCTGCCGCTCTGAATCATGGTGTGCCTCCCGGGCGGCCGGCGGACTCGGGGTGAACCCACATCATTCCGGCCGGGCCGGCTTCGCGTTTCCAGATCGGCACCTGCCGTTTGAGTTGGTCGAGCAGCCATTCGGCCGCCGCGAAGGCCTCGCGACGGTGGGCTGCCGAAACGGCGACGGCCACGCTGACCTCACCGATGGCCACCCGGCCCAGCCGGTGAATGATACCGCAGCCAGTCAGGCCAAACTGGTCGGTGGCCTCCGCCCGCAGCCGCTCAAGTTCGGTTCGGGCCAGTGGCTCATAGGCCTCGTAGTCGAGCCAGTCGGTGGTCGCCGCCCCGGTCATCTGCCGGGTGGTGCCGGTGAACAGCACATTGGCACCAGCCGCGGGACCAGCCACCGCGGCCAGCAAGGCCGTAGCGTCAATCGGTTCATGGACAAGCTGCACTCCAGCCATCGCTAGCCTCCACTGACCGGTGGAATGATGGCGATCTCGTCGTCCGGGCCGACCGGTGTCTCGTCGGTCGCGTAGCGGCCACCGACGGCCACGGCGCTGCGGGCGAGAAGCTGGGCGATGCCGGGGGCGGCAGCTGCCAGCGCCGCCCGGACCCCGGCAACCGTAGCCACTGTCGGCTGCAGCTCAAGCTGTCGCTGTCCCGCCGCGGCAGCCATGCCGGCGAACAGATGGACCTGCACCGGCAATGGTCGGGCATCTCCCCCGGATTGCTGCTTGTCGGGCCTCTTCATCACCAACCTCAGTGTCTCGTCCCGCCGGCCGGCTCACCCGCCAATCGCTCTTTCGGTGCCAGCCCCGCGGCAATCGCCAGCAGCACCACCGGGTGCAGCGTCGGCTTGCCCGCGGCCTGTTCCATCTGGAGCCGACAGGCCGAACACTCGGTCACGCCGGCGGCCACCGCCGGCTCACGGAAGGCGGTCATCAGGGTCCGGCCAATCCGCAGGCTTGTCCGATAGTGCTCACGGTCGAGGCCGAAGGTGCCCGCCATCCCCGAGCAGCCGGTCGGCCGCTGGTCGATGCTGAGTTCGGGAATCAGCCGCAGGAGTCCGGCCGTCGCACTGCCGGCAGCCTGCTGCCGCAGATGGCAGGGCTGATGATAGAGCAGCCGCCGCGGCAGGGGCTCAAAATCGTTCAGCAGCCGGCCTTCCTGCTGAAGCTCCCAGAGATAGTCGGTGGCATGCCGGGTGGCCGCCACCACCCGGGGCAGTTCTTCGTCGTCGAGCAGCAGTGGGTAGTCGTGCTGAATCGCCGTCACGGCCGCCGGTTCGGTGGCGATGATCTCGTAGCCGAGCCGCACGGCCTCAGTCAGCACCCGCAGGTTCCGCCTGGCCTGCCGCCGGGCCAGGTCGAGGTCGCCCGCTGAGATCGCTGCAATGCCCGACGCGACCTGCCGAGGATCGACATAGACGCCGACGCCGCTGTGTTCCAAAAGTGAGACCAACGAGCGGGCCACCAGCGGATCATGCCGCCGGGCGAACGTGTCGAGAAAAACGAGCACCCGTCGGCCGGCCCGTTTGGACGGCCGGGTCAGGCCGCGGCGGCCGGCCCACCGCAGGAAGGTGTTGCCCGTAAACCGAGGCAGCTTGCGGCCCTGGGCAATCCCCAGCAGCCGTTCGATCAGCCAGCGGGCCTGCCGGTTGGTGACCGCCCAGTTCGAGACTGGCCGCAGTCTCCCGCCGAGGGCCGACAGCTGGTCCACCCGGGCCAGCAGCCAGGGCGTCCATCGCAGTCCTTCGGCAGCGACCACGGTAGCCTTCAGTTCAGTCACCAGGGCGGGAATGTCCACCCCGGCAGCACAGTCGGCTCGGCACTGGTGGCAGTTGAAGCAGGTATCGGCAATCGCCCGGACAGCCTCCATGCCGTCGGCCTGTGGATCGACCGCTCCGCTGAGCATGCCTGCCATCAGATTGGCCTTCGCCCGGGGCGACCATTCCTCACCGGGAGACTCGCGAAACCGCGGACACATCCGCAGCGGGCCGGCAGCGGCCCGGCAGGCTCCGCAGCCATTGCAGGCATCGACTTCGGCGGTGAGCGTCTCGGGCAGCCAGGTCAGCTGCGGCAGGACCGCCGCCTCGGGGCTGGCCGACGGCAGCTGCCGCCAGGCCGGCCGGGGCTCGTCGGCGACGGGCACAATCTTGCCGGGGTTGAGCAGCCCGGCAGGATCGAACAGCCGTTTGAGCTCGCGACAGACCGCCAGCTGGGCCGGAAACTGCTCGGCAAAGAACCGGGTGCGGGAGAGGCCCAGCCCCTGTTCCCCGCCCAGCGTGCCATCAACCCGCACGACCGCCGTGACCAGGTCGGCCGCCAGGGCTTCCAGCCGTTCCCGCTCGCCACCGCGGCGGGGGTCGGCAAAGGGGCGGACATGCAGCTGGCCATGCCCGGCGTGGGCATACAGCAGCGCCGTGGCCGCGTGGCGTTTCAGCAGTTGTTGGTAGCTGACAAGAAAGGCGGGCAGCTGCGCCGGCGGAATGACCACGTCCTCCATGAACTGCACCGGACGCACCGCCCCGCGGACGCCGTGCAGCGTCGAAACGACCGTTCGCGACAGCTGCCAGAACAGCTCGACATCGGCGGCCGCCTCGGCCCGCCGCACATCGATGCAATGAAACCGCGACCGCCGCATCAGATCGACGGCATCATCGAGCTGCCGCTGACAGCTGGCCTGTTCATCACCCGCGAACTCCACCAGCAGCCCCGCTTCAGCCACCGCCGGGATGAGCCGCTCAAACGCCGCTGCTTCCGACCGCGACAGGGCCAGGTGACGCTTGTCAAAGAGGTCACAGGCCGCGGGCGACAGCGACTGGAGTCGCAGGGCGGCGGCTGCCGCCCGCTCGAGTGAGTCGAAGAAGAAGAGCCCGACGGCCGAGCCGGCCAGGCTGGGGCTGGTGGTGAGGGTGACCGCCGTCACCACCGCGAGGGTGCCCGAGCTGCCGGCCAACAGCCGCGGTAGATCGACCATCGTCGCCGAGGTGCCGGCCGAGTCAGGCGGCTTGACCACGCCGTCAAGCCGATAGCCTCCATGAACCAGCCGGCCCGATTTCTCCCAGCCGGCCAGCTCATCCCGGGCCGTCTCGGAGACTGCAGCAACCCCGCGGGCCAGCGTGGCCCGGCGGGCGGCATCGGCGGGCATCCCTTCGCTATCGACACGCGTTGTCACCGCCGTGGGCTGCAGTTCGGCCACGGTGCCGTCACTGAAGACCACCTCCGCCGCTGCGATCCGGTCGCGAACAGCGCCGTAGAGGGGAAACCGGCTGCCTGAGGTGTTCCGGCCGATCATGCCGCCGATGGTGGTCACCGCCGCATTGGCAGGGTCGGGTCCGAAGCAACGGCCGACCGCCGCCAGCTGAGCCTCGAGCTGGCGGCAGCTCACGCCGGGCTGCACACGGACCGTATCGTCCGCCATCCGGATGATGCGGCGGAGATACCGCGAGCAGTCGAGAATCAGCCCGGTTCCCAGGGCGTCGCCGGCCAGCCCCGTCCCGGCGCCGCGGGGGTGTACCGGCACGCCGTTGCGCGAGGCCCACTCGAGCGTGGCGGCCACATCCTCGGCCGACCGGGGCCTGATCACGCCCAGAGGCGGCAGCTGAAACAGGCTGGCATCGGTGGCATAGAGCGAACGGCCGGCGTCATCGAAGATGACGTCTCCGGCAACGACGCCACGGAGGTCCTCGGCCATCCGCGAACGGTCGATTTCCAGCCGTCGTGCATCCGCTTCCATCATGCCCTCACCCTCAACCCCTTACGATCCAGCCGACGCCGGCCGTCCCTGCCGGGCAGCCTGCTGGCGATGCTTCTCATGGGTTTCCAGGTTGAAGCCGCCGAAACGGTCGGTGATGCCCGGTCCGGTGTAACGGGCCCCGCACCGGTAACAGGTAAGGCACTCCGGCACCAGAAAGTAGAGGACGACGTCGATCGCCGCCGTCGCGAAGAGAATGCCGAACGTGAGGAACAGTTCGCGGTAGGCCCAGGCGACGCAACTGGCGGCGAAGCCGACGACGACGATGCCGACCCCGAGCCGCTGCGGAAAGTTCTTGCGGACGAACAGTTCCGTACTCGGGCAGACGACACAGCGGGTCAGTCGCGGTGGCTCAGTGGCGGTCGCCGGCAGAATCGCCCCTTCCGGCAGGCTGATGCTGCGGCTGCACCGTGGGCAGCTGAGGATGGGCCGGGTTTCGATGGCCGCCGCAGCTGTCGGGCCGCCACAGCCAGGACAGGAATAGACGATGTTCATGATGGCCTACGGTTGAAGGAGAGCAACGACACCCGATGCCGACGGCACTGCCAACAGCTGGGCGGTGAGCTCACCGAGGATGACGGCGAGACAGGCAACGTACAGAATGCCAGTGGCACTCTGGGTGTTCGGAATGTCGAGGGTCTTGCGGCTCATCACGAGCAGCACCGGCAGGCCCACGAGCCCGGCCAGCCAGCGGAGCCAGAGTAGGGCCAGGCCGGTCTGGTCGAGGCCGGCAGTTCCCCCGCCCGCCGCCGCTGCGACAGCGGCACCGGACCGATCGAGCCAGCCGGTTCCGGCGGCCCCGGCGGTGGTGAACTGCCAGCCGACTCCCACCAGCGTGACCACCAACAACAGGGCCCAGACGACCAGGGTCTGATCGATCGATCGGCGCAGGGCATCGACCCGCATGCCGGGAGCATTGAGATACCAGTGGCCCAGCAGCATCGCATTGACCGTCAGGCCGATCAGGCAGCCCGACAGCAGCCGCGGCACACTGGCAGAGGCCGCGGGGTTCCCGACGATGACCGCGGCGAGGCCACCGCAGGCGGCGGCCAGCCCACAGCAGATCAGCCCCCCCCGACGCCGCTCGGCATACATCAGGATGCTGCCCACCCAGGCGGTGACGGCGGTGATCGCCATCAGCCAGCCGACCGAGCTCAACCCGACCGTCCAGGCCAGCAGACCGGCGAAGGTGGCCAGCCCCAGCACCACCAGCAGATTGACCCGGAAGAAACCGCCCGGTACCAGAGTGGTCGAGGTAAGGCAGAGGGCCAGGGCCAGGCCACCACCGAACCGGCAGAGAAAGTCAATCAGCAGTGTCACCCGCTCGGTCCTCCGTGCCGCCCGACCAGCCCCGGTGTTCGGTTCCTGCGGCGGAACCATCCAGCGGTCGGCGGGGCGGCTGCACCGTCCACTCCTACCGTTTGCCGTAGATCAACGACATGACCTCGGCGCGACTCGACACGTTCGACCGAAAGATGCCTTTCATGGCCGAGGTGACGCAGAGGCTGCCGGGCTTCCGCACCCCGCGAATCGTCATGCAGGTGTGCGAGGCCTCGATCACCACCGCGACCCCCTTGGCCCCAAGGTCGTGCTCGAGCAGGCCCGCAATCTGTTCGGTCATCCGCTCCTGCACCTGCGGGCGGTGCGAGACCACCTCGACCACACGGGCAAGTTTGCTCAGGCCCAGCACCCGACCGTCGGGGATATAGCCGATGTGAGCCTGCCCCATGAACGGCAGCAGGTGATGCTCGCAGACGCTGTTGAAGGCGATGTCGCGAACGAGCACAAGTTCGTCATATTTTTCCGTGAATGCCTTGCCGAGATGCCGTCGCGGGTCTTCATGCAGCCCACTGAACATTTCGGCATACATCCGCGCGACGCGGGCTGGCGTCTCAAGCAGCCCCTCCCGGTCGGGGTCTTCGCCTACAGCGGCAAGGATTTCCCGTACTGCCCGCTCGATCCGGGGCTGGTCAACGGGCGACGAGACTCTTTCGGCCAACGGAACCTCTGCCGCTGAAACACCGCCGCAAACAAATTCAGATTCAGCTGTCTTCATCGCTCCAGTTTAGCACCTCGCCGCGGCAGCCGCGGAAGGCTGCGGCAGCACCCGGCCCGACAGCCGGCCTGATCAGGCGGGCGGATGAAAACCGCGGGAAGCCAGGAGCGGAAGCGACTGGACCGGC
>CALAZQ010000463.1 GCA_937926325.1 uncultured Planctomycetaceae bacterium
CTTGATTACGTGGAGGCCCATGCCACCAGCACCCAGGTGGGCGATGCCACCGAACTTGGGGCGTTGGCTGGTCTGCTGGGGCCGCAGTTGCCGCCGGGGCGAAAGATCCCCATCGGGAGCGTCAAAGCGAACGTGGGGCATACCCTCGAAACAGCCGGGCTAGCGAGCCTGGTCAAGGTTGTGCTTGCGGTCGAGCACGGTAGCATCCCTCCCGGAAGTACCGCCGGCGCTCTCAATGATCAATTCGACTGGCAGGCCGGCCCGTTCCGTGTCCCCCGGGTACCGGAACCCTGGCCCCGGCGAGCCGACGGCAGCCCGCGGCAGGCGGCCGTCAACGCATTCGGCATCGGCGGCTTGAACGTCCACGTGGCGATTTCCGAATATTTGCCACAAACGGAGGTAGCGGTCCGATCGGTCCGTCCCGTGGTCCCTTCGGCTGAGCCAATTGCCATCGTCGGGGCCGGCTGTGTGCTTCCCGGAGCGGTTCATCTCGCGGCCTACGAGACTCTGCTCGACTCCGGCCAGTCGGCGGTCGGACCTGTGCCGGCTGACCGCTGGGACTGTGCCCGGGTGCTCGATCCGTCCGGGCCGCACCCATGGCAGACGACAGGGAGTCTGGGGGGGTTCATCCAAGGCTTTACCTACGACTGGCGGCGGCACAAGGTGCCACCCAAGCAGATTGCCGCCGCCAACCCGCTGCAGTTCATGTTGCTTGAGGCAGCCGATGCAGCCCTGGCCGAGGCGGGGTTCACTGAAGACACCTGGGATCGCGCCCGAATGGCGGTGGTGGTCGGCACCATGTTTGGTGGAGAATTCTCCCACGATCTTCAGATTGGCCTGCGGCTGCCGGAGACAACCCGAATACTGCGGGGCCTGCTCGCGAAACGTGGGCTCTCCGGGCCTGAGTGCGAGGCGATCATCACCGCCTACGAACAGCAGGTGCTTACGAAACTACCGGCGCTCATCGATGAGACCGGCAGCTTCACGAGCAGCACGCTGGCCAGCCGGCTGACCAAGTCGTTCAATTTGATGGGCGGTGCTCTAGCGCTCGATGCCGGTGACTGCTCGTCGACCACCGCAATCGCCGCCGCAGTCGACATGCTGCGGGAAGGGAGCAGCGACGCGGTTGTCTGTGCCGCGGGTCAGCGGTACATGGACCTCGTCGCCTTTGAGATGCTCTCACTGCGGGGCAGCCTCGCCGCCGACCAGCGGACGCTGCTCGATGAGCAGGGCGATGGACGAATTCCTGGTGAAGGGGCGGTGGTCCTCGTGCTCAAGCGGTTGCGGGATGCCGAAGCGGCGGGCCAGCCGATTCGCGGGGTCATCCGGGGTGTGGCTGTCAGTGCCGGCAGCCGTCCGCAGCAGACCGCGACGCGGGTGATCACTCAGGCTGCCACCTCAACGCTTGTACCGCTGCGTGCGGTCACTGCCGCGGAGGTTTCGGGAGTCTGCCACCGGCAGGCTGACCAGTCGCTGCTCGCCGCCATCGGTGAAGCGATCGAGCAGGACGCCCCAATCGCAGTTGGTGCCGTCGATGCGACGATCGGCCACACAGGTGCCGCTGCTGGTGCCGCCGGGCTCCTGAAGCTGAGCCGATCGCTGCAAAGCGGCGTGTTGCCGGCAACGACCGGGCTGGCCGCCAAGCGGATTATTGCCAACACGCTCCAGGCGTCCGGCCAGCAGCAGCACCTTCCAGCCGCGACTGCTTCCGGCTACCGGGCTGGCACGCTCACTGAGATGCACGACGAGTTGGTCGGTCATCTCCTGATTGATAACGGTCTGCCGCTGCCACAGCCTGCAGGCACCAGTGGTGAGAAAGGACTCGAAATGGCTCCACGGCCCCTCGCGGTTCGTCCGGCGTCGGCTGGCTCGATGAAGATTGCCGCCCTCTTCCCGGGCCAGGGTTCCCAGTACACCGGAATGCTGCAAGGCATCGCCGAGCAAACTCCAGAGGGGCGTGCAGCCCTGGCCGACCTCGATCAACTTGCCGATCGCTGCGGGCAGCCCCGGCTGGCTGAGGTGGCCTGGCGTGAGCCAAACCAACTCGGAACCGGTGTCTGGGAGACCCAGTGGGCGGTGTACCTCGGTGATCTGTTCGCCTGGAAGGTTCTCCGGTCGCTGGGCTTCAGGCCCGACATCGTTGCCAGCCACAGCTTCGGTGAGTTTCCTGCACTCGCTGCCGCTGGCGGCTGGACGGAGGAGACAGGTGCGACGGCAACGCGGGGACGGGCCGACGCGGTCGAGCGGCTGGGCCCGTCCGATGGCGCGATGTTGTCGCTGCAGGCCGATCGGGCGACCGTCGAGACGGTGCTTGCCCCCTTGGCCGGACGAGTCTGGCGGTGTGCCGAGAATGCACCCGAGCAGACAGTTGTTGGCGGTTCGGCCCGCTGCATCGACGCATTGGAACTCCTGATGGAACCGTCCCGTGTGCGGAGCAAGCGGCTGGCAGTCCCCAGTCCGTTTCATACGCCGCTGTTAGCCGATGCAGCTGCCCAACTGGCGACGACACTCGCCGGACTGGCGATCACCTCGCCCCACCTGCCGATCATCAGTAGCACCACCCTGACGAGGCTCGCGTCGCCCGAGTCGGTTCGGGAGAGCCTGATTCGTCAGATGACCGAAACAGTTCGCTGGGTCGAACTGGTCGAGCAACTCTATGCAGACGGCGTCAGAGTGTTTGTGGAGGTGGGGCCCTCCGGTGTGCTCGCGGGCCTGACACGGCGGATTCTCGCGGCCCACTCTGATATCACCATTGTGCAGTTCGACCAGCGGGGCCGTTCCCCGGCTGAGCAGCTATCACGTCTCCGCGAGACGTTGGGGCTGGCCGGGTCTCCACAGCGAGCAGTTGTAGCGGACCCGCTGAACACCAAGCGAGCCGTGATAGGTCGAATTGTCACCTTTGATGCCACCTCCCGCCGCCGCGAACGCAATCGTTCTGCCGCCCTGGGCAACACGTCGGCAGTCGGTCGGCAGCCGGCACCGTCGGCAGACCACAACGGCAACGGCCACGCTCATGGCCGCAATGGCAGTGTCGGCCAGGGAATCCAAGTGCCCGTGCTAGCGCAGCCATCGTCGGGTGGAACCAACGCCGCCGTTCGGATTCCGGTTGCCGATCCTTTCGGCGGCAGCGATTCGGCCGCGAGTGTTGCGACCGGGCGTAGCAGGGCCGACGCGGCACCCGCCCCACAGTCGGCGGCAGAGTCGATCGACCTTGAGTCGTTCTTGGTCGATTTCGTCGTCGAGCAAACCGGTTACCCCCGTGAGATCGTCGAACTCGATGCTGACCTCGAGGCCGACCTCGGCATCGACAGCATCCGCAAGGCTCAGCTTTTTGGTGAGATCGGCCAGCGGTACTCGCTGGTGGCCGATGACAGTCTTTCGTTCGATGATTTTCCGACGTTGCGTCATCTGCTGGACTACATGCTGCCGCGAATCGGTGGGGTGGATGCAGGTCAGCAATCCACGGTTGCCGCAGCCGCTCAGCGAGACGCAGTTTCGTCGGCAGCGGCCGAGCCTCCGCAGCTTGCCGCTGTGGCTGGTGAGGCGTCAGTTGTCATCGCCGAGCCGACGACTACGGTCACGAACGCTGAGAGTTCCCCTGCAGCGGAGGAACTCTCAGCGTTCCTGATTGACTTCGTGATCGAGCAGACCGGCTATCCGCAAGAGATCGTGGAGCTCGACGCCGACCTTGAGGCCGACCTCGGCATCGACAGCATCCGCAAGGCGCAACTCTTTGGTGAGATTGGCCAGCGGTATGGGTTGGCAGCCGATGACAGCGTCTCCCTCGATGACTTTCCGACCCTGCGGCACCTGCTCGACTACATGCTGCCAAAGGTTGCCGGAACGGTACGGGAGGAGAGCCGTTTACCTCCGGAGGCGGCGGCTGATCCGGTCAGTCCTGAGGTATACCGTTCTGCCAACTTCTGCTTGGGCGAGCAGCAGGGCCGGCAGCACGCTGAATCGATCCGTCGCTGGGCCCGTCTTGTTCCCACGTTGGCTTCTGGGCTCGAACCGGTCTTTCCGCGGGCGCTCGGCGAAGAACTCGACGGCATCGCCGCTGGCGCCGGCGTCTCGGCGGCCGCTGTGCGGGCAGCAGTCGCCGACCCTACTGCCGTGCTGGGGGCATGGGAAACGGCGGTCTCCTGCGCGGCTGGTGATAGTGGTGTGGCTGTCGTCTGTGGCCGACAAGCTTCTCCGGTTGCTGAGACCAGCGACACCGAGGCCGGGAGAACCACCCTCGTCGGTCTGCCCGGCCTGCCAGCAGCTGTGGTTGGCTGGAATACTTCCGGGTTGGTCGCGTGGATTGATGGCAGTGGGCGGTCGGCGGCCGGGAATTTGCGGGCGGCCACTCCGACGGCGGTCGCGGTTGCGGCCGTAGCCCGTTCCGCTCGCACGCCTGCCGAAGCGGCAGAGATCCTGCGCCGCGCTGCGCCTCTTGATGGTTCAGTCAGTCTGCTGATGCTGCCCACCGGCGGGCTGTCAACGGCGGGAGCCGACGGCGTTCTGCAGCCGTCGGGTGATCCGGCTGCGGTCGCCCCCCCGGGCGGACTCTTCGACGCCTTCCTCGCTGGTGGCGAACAGTCGCCGGCTGCTACCACCAGACTGCTCCTCGACTCGACGAGTGGCGTGGCCGACCGGCTCTCGGCTGCCGTGCATTGGGTCGCCGTGGGACTGGTCGATGGCCAGCCGGTGGTTCGCGGGGGTGGTCCGTTGGCAGCCTGGTTTGATCCACACTCACTGGTGCTGCCCCAGGGCAGGCCGTCGGCGGTTGACGAACCAGGCACTGCATCGGCCGTGGCCGAGGTCACCCGCCGATACCTGCTGGGCTGTGCTCCACTCCCCCCTGCTGTTGCCGCTGCTCGACTCGTCGGCGAACGGGTGCTGGTCCTTGGCGAAGGGGCGGTGGCCGCAGCCATTGCCCAGGCGGTGCAAGCATCTGGCGGAGAGGTGACGGTTGCTGCCGCGGGAAGTCAGCAGGCGGCCGAGGCAGCGGTTGACGCAGCAGAGTCGATCGGTCCGGTCCGGCATCTTGTCCTGGCCGCCGCCGCCGATCGGGCTGCTGACGGCAGCTCACAACGAATCAATACCGTGGTGACGGCGGCCTTCTTTGCCTGCCAGCGGTGGCTCAAGGCCCGCAATCAGGCGAGTGAGATTGCCGGGGCAACCCTGACAGCCGTGACCCGGCTGGGCGGCGACTTTGGCGTGAGTGGGAAAGTCGGCGACGTGGCCGGTGGGGGGCTGGCTGGTCTGTTGAAAAACATCGCCCACGAGTTCGCTGACTTGCAAGTTCGTGTTATTGACCATGCGATTGAGGCCACCGAAGCAGCCATTGGCTCGGAAACAGTCACTGAAATCTGCAGCCCGGCTGGACCGGTTGAGGTCGGGTACGGAGCGAGTGGCCGCCAGCAGTTGTTGGCAATTGAGCAGCCACTGGCCGGTCA
>CALAZQ010000464.1 GCA_937926325.1 uncultured Planctomycetaceae bacterium
CCGTAGAGGCCGCAGACGACCGGTACAAACAGGGCCGAAAGCTGAATCGACAGGGCGATGTCGAGCAGGCCCATCAGCGACTCGCCAAGCAGGGCCAGGCCGATGCCGCCGAGCGAGACGAGAACCACGCTGAGCCGATCCCGTAGCAGGCCGCGGCCATTCGTGAACCACGACAGCCGGGCCAGTAGGTTGTGGCCCAGGATCGTCGCCGGGGCCAGCACGGCGCTGGTGGCGGTCGAGACGATCATTGAGACCACGGCGATCACAAAGACCACCAGCATGCCGGTCGAGAGATATTCGTTGGCCAGAAAGGCGACCGGGTCGATGGAGCCGCCGGGGTGGGTGACCAGCGAGGCGAAGCCGAGCAGCAGCGGCAGGCTGCCAAAGCAGAGATAGAGCCCACCGGCCAGCAGGCAGGCCCGGCTGGCGGTTGTCTCGTCCTTGGCGGCAAAGACCCGCTGCTGCAAATCCTGCCCCGGAATGTTGCCGAACAGGCCGGTGGCCCAGGCGGCCAGCACGCCGAGCACCGCGGCCAGATAGGCGGTCGATGATTCCGCCGCCGCTGCTGAAGGCCAGAGCCGCAGGTGATCGGGATGTTCGGCGTTCATTTTTGCCAGCAGCACCGAAAGTCCCCGCAGCGGGTCGCCGTCGCCAAGTGCGGGGTCAGCAAGCGTGGCCGTGGTCAGCACGACCAGCCCGGCGATGGCAATCAGAATCTGGAGGCTGTCGGTCAGTGTCACCGACCACATGCCGCCGATCATGGTGTAGGTGAGCGTGACCCCGGCCACCAGCACAATGCCGGCGGTGAGCGGAATGCCGAAGTAGAGTTCCAGCAGGCCGGCAAGCGCCGAGTATTGCAGGGCGATCCAGGCGAAGTAGCTCGGCACCTGAATCAGGCCGCCGGTCAGTTCGGCGGCCGGGCCGTAGATTTGCCGGTAGAAGTCGGCCATGGTGAACAGGTTCATTCGCCAGAGCTTGCGGGCGAAGAACAGGCCGGCGAGCACCAGCGTGCCGGCGCAGGCGAAGGGGTCGAGCACCACCCCCAGCAGGCCCTCCTCCCGGGCCGCCCCCGCCGCCGCAAACATCGTGGCGGCCCCGAACCAGGTGGCGATCAGGGTGCCCCAGGCCAGGAACAGCGGCAGCCGCCGCCCGGCGACCAGATAGTCGGTTTCGTTTTCAACCCGTCGGCTGGCAACCAGACTGATGCCCAGCAGGAACAGCACATAGCCGACCAAGGCTCCTGCCAGCAGCAGCCGGGCCGAGTCGGGAAGATCAATCTGGTGGGTGGTGGCAAGCAGGTGCATTGGCAAGAGGTGCCGCGTTGGTTCTCTTCAGCCAGGGGGTGGGGCGACCGCAGGCTGCGTAGTCTAGCTTTCTGCTGGAAAAGCTCTCTTCGGCTCTTTTCCGCAACCGCGTATCAGAACAAGGCCAGGGGTTTTGGACGGGTTCGCTGCCGCCAGCGGTGGATGAAGAGCCCCGCCATCACCAGGCCGCCGAGGACCAAGGCCAGCCGGGTGCGGCGGGCACGCCAGTGGCGACGACCGGCAAAGCCGCGGTCCTCACCGCCCACTTGACAGCTGAGATCGGGATGGAGCCAGCGGACGGCTGGTCCGGCAGCCAGCTCGATCAGCAGTCCACCCGTCTCCAGGGGCAGCC
>CALAZQ010000465.1 GCA_937926325.1 uncultured Planctomycetaceae bacterium
GGGGCGATTGACTGGAAGCCAGGAGCGGAAGCGACTGGACAGGCGGCAGGTGCGGCTACGGGGCGGCCGGCTCTGCGATACGTCGATCAGCGGTTCGAGCGGCCTGCCGCCAGTTGCTCAATCAGAGAAACGGGCAGGCCGACAACCGTGTCGGCCGACCCCTCCACGAGCTGCAGTGGAAGCAGGCCGTCTTGCAGGCCGCAGCTTCCAGCCTTGCCCCGCCAGGCTCCGGTTTCGAGATAGGCTTCGAGCTCCTGGTGGGTGACTGGACCCATAAATACCCGGCTTTCGGCGTGACAATTGATAATCGTATATGTCTCGGGGGTGGCGTCAGTGTGCGTGCTGCTGTCGGCTGCTGGAACCCAGAGGCTGACGCCGGTGACCACCCGATGTTGCCGGCCTGAAAGCCGCTTGATCATTGCGGCGGCCTCGGCCCGATCCCGCGGTTTTCCCAGCGGAATGCCGTCGATTTCTCCCAGGGTGTCGCAGGCTATGATCATCCGGTCCCGGTCAGAAGACAGAGTGGATGGGAGATGCCCCTCCACCGCTGCAGCTTTTGCCTGGGCGAGCCGGGTGACAAACGCTGCAAGGGACTCATGGTCTGCCTGCGGTTGGGCCGTCGCCTCGACGCGGTCAGGTGGAGCCGCGATGATCACGTCCCAGCCGGCAGCAACTGCCAGCTCGCGGCGGCGGGGAGATTGGCTGGCAAGAATGACGCGGAAGGATTCGGATGGCATGCGAAGGCGGCGGGCGGGTGCAAAACGGGAAAATGCAGGGATCGCTATTCTGCACGATGATGATGATGTCATCGTACTCGACAAGCCGGCCGGCCTGCCGACGGCCAACGCTGCTCGCGGGGAAGACAGCCTGTTTGTCCGGCTGGTGGAGCACTTGGGAGAGGGTGCGTTCGTCGGAGTTGTGAGCCGGCTTGATCGTCCGGTCTCGGGCGTGGTCGTGTTTGCAAAGACCCGGTCGGCAGCGGCCAGCCTCGCGGCCCAGTTTCGCGAACGGACTGTCGAGAAGGAGTATCTGGCGATCGTCGAGCGCCGGTTTCCGGCCGCCGTCGGAAAATGGCTTTCCTGGCAGGACGGGATCGCCTGGGACGACCGCCAACAACGGGCCGTGCTTGGGCAGCAGCCGGCAGGAGCGGGGCCTTCGACTGGAGTTGAGCACCAGACGTCCAGATTTCTCCCCGCGATTTGTCGGGCCAGGGTGGTCCGCAGACTGGGCGAAGTTTCACTTGTCGAACTCAGGCCGGTGACCGGCAGGAAGCACCAATTGCGGGCCCAACTGGCAGGCCATGGCTGCCCAATCGTAGGGGACCGAAAGTACGGCGGCCGGCTGCTGCTGAATGCCGCCGCGAACAGCATCGGGCTGCACGCCCGGTCGGTGTCGTTCAGTCATCCGCGAACCGGCATTCGGCACACGGTCTCAGCCAGTGTCCCCCCGGTGTGGCACGGTCGTTTCGATGGGCTTTTTTCCCGGTAACAGGCACCTCGCCCGTGATGGTCTGCCGGCTAGTCCGCGAACCAAATCTTCAGGTATGATGAAAACGGCCTCGCAGTCGGTTCTGCCGGTTGCACAGCCTGTCCCGCCCCGCCTCCCATCCGCCGCACTCAACCAGTTCGAGATGTTTCCGCCGTTTGACCGGAAACGTTGCAGCCCCTTCCGTGTTCCGCCCAACGAGGGTGCCGCTCCTCAGGTGGTGGCATTTCCTGGCTCAACTGGTCATGCCACGCCGAAATTTTCCTCACGCCCATGTCCGCTGCTCCCGACTCACCCCCCGCAGTTCCCCCAGCTGTGAGCCAGACGCCAGCACCGCCAGCCGCCATCCGGTTTCGGGAGGCGATTCTGGCAAGCGGGATCGTCGATCCAGGCGTTGTCGATGCCGCCGAGTCAGCCGTGCGAACCCTGCCGGGGATGGCCTCTGCCGCTGATGAGCCGCATACCCGGGCGGCCTTCGATCGTGCGGTTGCCCAGAAACTTGTCGATCAGGGCACGCTTACCGAATTTCAGGCCGGCCAGCTCCTGCTCGGACGCAAAAAGCTGAAGCTTGGCCAGTATCGCATTCTCGACCAGATTGGCCGGGGCGGGATGGGGTTGGTGTTCCTGGCGGAGCACGACCTGATGGGCCGGCGTGTTGCGGTCAAGGTGTTGCCGCGGAAGAAATCGACCGAAGAGTCGGAAATGGTCTTCCGTCGTGAGATCCGCATGCTCGGCCGGCTGGACCATGACAATCTCGTCCGCGCGCTCGACGCCGGCTATGACGGCAAGGTCTTTTTTCTGGTCACCGAACTCATCCCCGGCCTTGACCTCAATCGGCAAATCAAGCGGCACGGTGTCTTTGATGAAATGACGGCGGCGTCAATCATCTCGCAGGTGGCCGCGGTGCTTGAGTATGCCCACGCCGAGGGCGTCATCCACCGAGATGTCAAGCCGGGCAACATTATCGTGACCGACGATGGCCGGGCAAAGCTGCTCGATCTGGGGCTGGCCGGGTCGCTGATGGCTGAGGAGGCGATGCAACTCAATCGGGTGGTCGGCACGATGGACTACATCGCTCCGGAACAGCTGCTCGATTCGGACAACGTCGGCCCATCGGCGGATATCTACAGCCTGGGCTGTACGCTCTATTTCACCGTGACCGGGCAGCCGCCTTATCCCGGGGGCACTCGTCAGGACAAGGCCAAGCGGCACCTGCATGAAAAGCCGCCGCAGGCGCTGGACCACGCGCCGCACCTGAGCAAGGCCTTCTGCCGTGTCATTGACGGCATGCTGCTCAAGGAGCCGAGCGACCGATACCAAACGATGGCGGAGATCATCGAAGAACTTGCTTCCTGGAAGCCAACGAGCCTCGTGCCGATGCCGCGGGGCGAGGCGGATGCTACGAAGGTGGGTGACACGGTACCGGAACCGGAACTCGAGGGGGCAGCGGGTGACGAAACGGCCCGCAACCAGAGCGACGGCACCTGGCCGCTTGGTGAAGCCGACAGCATGAGCCCTACCAGTGGCCGGATGGTGGTTGATCCACTTGGCCGCGACGAGCCGCCCGTTGGCCGGTCGAATCGGCTGGCGACAGCCGCCCGTATCGCCGGTTGGGCATTCGGATGCGGCCTCGGGGGAGGGGTGGGTGTTGCGGCCGTTGCAACTGCCGCCGGCAGCCAGAACTATGGCGGGGCCGTACCGCTCGTCATCGGGCTGCTGGTGACAGTGGTGACGGCCGCTGGCATGAGTATTGCGGCGGTCCTCCGCCAGGCTGACCACTAGCGTCAG
>CALAZQ010000466.1 GCA_937926325.1 uncultured Planctomycetaceae bacterium
CGATGCTCCACCTGCTCGGCATCGACCATGCCGGCTTCAGCGTGAAGTTCCAGGGGCTCGATGCGAAGCTCACCGGGGTTGAGGGAGCAAACGTGCTCACCGATATCCTGGCTTAAAAAGCCGTCTGCCTCCCAAAAGCCGGCCGCTATTCGGTCTTCGCTGTCCAAACGTGCGAGTTGCCGATCAGTTCGCGGTAGGCCTTCTCGAGCTCGGCCGTCAGCCGGGCTGTCAGTGGCGGGTTGTCAGCGGCGATGTTGGTCGCTTCGCCGACATCACTGGTGACGTCGTAGACTTCGATGTCAGTCAGTTTGGCGTCCCGCACGGCGGGCAGGGTCTCGGTCGTGATGTTCTCAAGCTTCGCCAGGCGGCCGCCATCGAGGGCGGCAAGCACCTTGTACTTCCCGGTCCGCAGGGCAACCCGCCGCTTGTTGATCGCGTTGTAGTAGCACCAGATGAGTGGTTTGGGTCGCGGAAAACGCATACCTTCAAACAGCGGCAGCACGTTCGTGCCATCGAGGGCGCGGTCGGCCGGCGGCTCGGTGCCGGCGAGCTGGCAGCAGGTTGGCAGCAGATCGAGCGCTGAGACGGTCGTGTCAACTGTCTGTCCGGGGGCGATCCGGCTGGGCCAGTTGAGAATGCCGGCAACGCGGAAGCCGGCCTCGGTCGTGTGCAGTTTCATGCCGCGAAGTGGACCGGGGCTGCCGTACGAACGATTTGCCCGCCGGTAGCGGTTGAGCGTCTCCGGTCCGTTGTCTGACGTGAAGACGATCAGCGTGTTCTCCCGCTGGCCGAGCCGCTCGAGGCTCGCGACCAGCCGGCCGACCGCCGCATCGAGGTTGGCGACGTTGGCAAAGTATTCGGCCTGATCGCGGTTTTCCGCCTGCGGCAGGTATTCGGCAACGAGTGCCTCTGGCGACGCCACCGGTTCGTGTGGTTCGTGGAAGGGCACATACAAGACGAAGGGCTTGCTGTCAGCGCGCCCCTCAAGCCAGCGGATCGCTTCACTGACTACAAACTGGCAGCTGTAGCCGGCAACCGGGCCAACCGGCTTCCCATTGCGGACAAAGTTGACCGGCCGCTCGTGCGACGGCGCGGCATTGTTCTGGGTGGCGAGCCAGTGGTCGAAGCCAAAGTCACCCGGCTGGGGTTGCGCGGCATCATTGAACCGTGAATTGCAGTGCCACTTGCCGACCATGCAGGTGGCGTACCCGGCCTGCCTGAGCAGCATCGGAATCGTCAACTCGCCCCTCCGCATGTGCACCTGTTCGCGGGCGTCGGAACGAGGCTGCTTCGCCTCGGGAATCCAGTCGAAGACTCCGGCCCGGTTCGGACTGCGGCCGGTCAGCAGCCCCACCCGCGAGGGCGAACAGACCGGGGCGGCTGAATACATGCTCGTCAGACGCATGCCACCTGCCGCGAGCGCATCGAGGTGCGGCGTCTTGATGACCGGGTGGCCGTAGCAGCCGAGGTCGCCGTAGCCGAGGTCATCGCAAAGGACGATGACAATGTTCGGCCGTTTGGCTGTGGCTGTTTCGGCTGCGGCACCGCCAGCGAAAAGCAGGCAGAGCAGACCGCATCCAACGAACCGGGCTGGCTGAGGTGATTGAATCATCGTCAATGTCCCCGGGGGTTGGCGAAGCGAAAGAGCATTTCGGGACACACTTCATGATCCATGGTGCGTGACGATTCAAGCCCGACTCGTCAGCCCCGCAGCGGCAGCGATCCATCGCCGGCGTCATTCATTCGTCGGCACCCTGGCGATGATTCGGAGCGGTCCGCCGCTACCCCCTTCAATCCTCATCGGCAACGCCGTGATGATGGCACCCGCCGGCGGCACGGCTGCCAGGGAGGCGACGTTTTCAAAGATCGGGATGTTCGCCCCGCAGAGGATGACGTGGGCCTCAAAGTGGGTCGACGTCCCCTTGTCGATGCTCGCCGTGTCGATGCCAACCGACTTGATGCGGCGGTGGTCCACCAGCCAGCTGGCCGCCAGCGGTGAAAGACCGGGAAACGTGAGTGCCGCGACCGCGTCCGGGCCCCGCTTGCTGGTACCGAGATAGGCTGTGCGGTCACTCCAGCGAGCGGCCCAGCCCGTCTTGAGAAGCACGATAACATCCCGAAGCTGCCTGCCCTGCTGACCCTCCCAGGCCATCAGGTCATCGATTGTCACAAGGTAGTTCGGGTCGCTGCTGCACTGCCGGGTGACATCGATCACCGCGGCGGGTCCGGTTAGCCGTGCCAGCGGAATCTGATCGACCGTTTGCCCGGCTGCCGCAAAATGCCGCGGGGCATCGAGGTGGGTGCCTCCATGTTCAGCGGTGGTGAACCGATTGGCCGCGTAGTAATAGCCCTTGCTGGTCTGTCCGTTGTGACCACGCTGCAACAAAAACCCCGGCTCTGTCGGCCAGTAAATTGTTTCGGCGTTGAAGGGATGCGTCAGGTCAACGAGCCGGCCGAGTTCGACAGCCGACGCCCGGCCGCCGACGAGAGCCGCCGCGAGCCAAATCACCATCTGCCCAAATGACGGCGTCGACTGTGGACTCTGCGATCGGTGCATGATTTCGACTCCGGTGAATCACAGTACCGGCTGCCGTCTCCCCGGTCTGCCGCTGGTAACGATTCCGGCCGCCGCGCGAAAAGACAACGGCATCTCCCCCGACAAAAAGTCGCGATTTTGCCGGGAAATGCGAATTTTTCCGGACGGGGGAGCCATCGTCCAGCCCCCCATTTTCTTCCAAGTCGTGCAAGAAGGAGCTATATTTGACCGGATGATCCGCCGATCGACCCCCGCTGGGGTCCGCGCTTGGCTGGGGCTGTTGCCGAGCGGCGAAGCGGGTGTTTTCCAACGGAGCAATCCAATGGTGCACAGCTTTGCGTACCGACGGCGTCTTGCCGCAGGGCGACATCTCGGATCGGCGGCGATATTCGTCTGCACTGTGCTGGCAACGTCAGCCGCGATGGCGGCTGAATCTCCATCGTTCACCCGCGACATCAAGGGCCTGCTGTCGAACCGCTGCATCCGCTGCCACGGCCCTGACCCCGAGGACAGGCACGGCGGCGGTGAGCACGGCCTGCGG
>CALAZQ010000467.1 GCA_937926325.1 uncultured Planctomycetaceae bacterium
AAGACCCTCAACGGCCAGCTGCGGTTCGTCCTGCCCGACCGCATCGGCCAGGTTGAACTGGTAGCGGGTGTCAAGCCGGCAACTGCTGCTGGCGTATTACCTTCAGTTCGCCTTCGACAGACCAAGTGATTACGGATGCCTCGTGTTACCAATCGCGAAGATTTTCCACCATCTCTTTACAACTGTTGAGGATGGGTTTGTCTCGGACGGCAACAGGCGGTGCGGGTTGACCCTGCAACTGCGTTGAGACCGGTCCGGTCGCTGCCGCTCCCGGCTTCCAGTGCAGTGACACCACCACAAGGTGAGGGGCGGGTCCATGCCAATCGAGCGGCGTTGGAAACTGAGCGGAGCCGGGATGGCGAAGCGAAGTTTCCGTCGAGTGAGTGGAGGGCAGGATGCCCGGAGCGAACGTCCGGCGAGATGGCATGGGCCCGCCCCGACGCTTCACCAACGACCCACGACAATCACCGCAGAGGGTCTTTCGGTAACCGCAGCCCAGGGAGTTGCCCGCTACCAGCGGGCCTCCACCCCCATGCCCCCCTGGTCGCCGATCGGCAGCGGCACGACCCGCACCTCCATGCCGGCAAAGTGCTGCTCGGTGCGGCTGACCGCCAGGGAACTCGCCCAGGCAAGGTACCAGCCGAGAAAAATCTGGGAGGGGTAGTGGGCGTCGTCCGTCATCCGGGAAAAGCCGACGAAGGTCGAGCAGACATAGAGTGTGCCCTTGGCCAGCGGGCTTTCCACCATGTCGGCCGCGGCCAGAAACGGAATGGCGCCGACGAAGGCATGGCCGCTGACGCCGTTGTAGTCCTGAAAGAATTTCCAGTCGCTGCCGGCGCTGGTCTCGCCCGGACGGGAGGCACCGGTCGCCCATTGCAACACATAGAGCGGTGGTGCACCGACGACAAAGATCCGCAGGCTGCGCGAGCCCCAGCCACCGAGGGCATCGCCGACCGGCCGGCCCTCAAACACCAGACCCGTGGCCGCGGCAGTCGCAAAAATCGGCAGCGTGTAGCGGCCCTCGCCGATGTCCTTGCAGCCGGAGAAGAAGGTGCCCAGTTCGGTCGGCCGCACACCGGTCTGCCAGGCGTCCTGCATCGTGGTGTCGAAGCCGGTGTTGGCCATCAGAGCGCCGGCTCCGAAGGCGGCCGTCAGGCAGACCAGCCGGTCGGGGGCGTAGAAATATTTGTAGTCCTGCCAGACCTTGTGCCCCGCCCGCGAGAGCCGAGGGAACCGGCTGTCGGCCCAGGGCACCGCCCGCCGGGGCAGCGGCATGATTTCCGGCGGAGGCGGCAGGGCATAGATCGGCTCGGCGGTCGGCGCGAGCCGGGCAGCCAGCATGGTGGTGACGTCAGCTGTGGTCTCGCCTTGCAGTTCGGCCTGCCAGCCCCCGGTCAGGCTGACCCGGTCGGGCGACAGGCTGGCATCGAGATCGTCGAGCGACTGGGTTTCGACCACTGCATCGATCCAGGCTCCACCCGCGGCCGGCATCAGCTGCACCACCACCCGCTGCCGCTGGGGTGGCCAGGCTGAGCCCACGGGCAGACCGGTCTGGCTCGGTGCGGCCGGTGGTTCAACCCAGGCCGATTCAATTCGGCCCGCCCGCGGCGGGATCGCCGTGAAGTCAGGGGGCACGGTCTGCACCACCGGCCAGTCGGCGGCAATCGTGCGGAGTGTTCGCTCCCAGAGTTTGTTGCCGTCTGCGGCGGGCAGAAACATTCCGTCAGAGCCAGCCGGAACGATCCTTTTGCCGTCCGGCTCGGGCAGCGGGTCGGCTGCGGCAGGAGCTCCCAGACCCCATACGACCAGACCGGCCACAACGGCGTGCCGGAGGCGGATGGTCCGCAACCGCGGAACAGCAGCAGTGATCGCAGGGAACTGGTGGAGCATCGTGGCGGACTCTCCCAACCCACCGCGAGACGATCAAGACAGGTTTTCCCTGCTCAGTTTTTGCCCCCGTCGGCCCGCTCCCCCGCTTTTATTGATGAGATGCTATTCTGCCCAGCTCCGCACAGGATCGGAGGCCCACGGAGCGGATCGAGGCAATGCAGGCAGACGAGGCAACGCAAGCATTTCCGTCACCCGCGGCGGACAGCCTCACCAGCAGCATCCGTGAGACCCTGCAGACCTGGTGGGGCTTTGACACCCTCAGGCCGCTGCAAACCGAGGCGATTGCCGCAGCAGTGGCCGGCCGCGATTCGCTGGTCGTGCTGCCGACCGGCGGCGGGAAGAGCCTCTGCTATCAGCTGCCGCCCCTGCTGAGCGAAACCACCGACATCGTCGTCTCCCCGCTGGTCTCGCTGATGAAGGATCAGGTCGATGCCCTCGAGGCGATCGGCTATCCCGCCGCGGCGATCCATGGCGGACTGTCGCTGCTTGAGCGACGGCAGATCTATGACCGGCTGCGGGCGGGCGAACTTCGGCTGCTGTTCACAGCCCCTGAACGACTCTTCGGCACCGGACTGCTCGACAGCCTGGCTGCGGTCGGCGTGCGGCGGTTCGCCATCGATGAGGCCCACTGCATCAGCCAGTGGGGCCATGACTTCCGGCCGGAATATCGGCAGCTGGCCGCCCTCCGCGAACGGTTTCCCCAGGCCAGCATGCACGCCTTCACGGCCACAGCCACGCCACGGGTACGGGAGGATATCGTCAGCCAGCTACAGCTGCGGAATCCAGAAACCCTGGTCGGCATCTTCGACCGGCCCAACCTGACCTACCGGGTGGTGCCGAGGACCGACAAGACGGGGCAAACACTCGAGGTGCTCGGCCGCCATGCCGGCGAGGCATCGATTATCTACTGCATCTCCCGCCGCGAGACTGAAGAGTTGGCGGCCAAGCTCACTGCCGCCGGGCTGCTGGCGCACCCTTACCATGCTGGCCTCGAGCCCAACCAGCGGCATCGCACCCAGGAAGCCTTCGCAAAGGAGACGATCGATGTCGTGGTGGCAACGGTCGCCTTCGGCATGGGCATCGACCGCTCAAATGTCCGGCTGGTGCTGCACACCGCGCTGCCCAAAAGCCTCGAGGCCTATCAGCAAGAGACCGGCCGGGCGGGCCGCGACGGGCTGGCTGCCGAATGTGTGCTGCTCTACTCGTCGGCCGATGTCTTCAGCTGGGAGTCGCTCATTCGTCGCGGCAGCGAGTCGTCCGGCCTCGACGAGGAACAGGCCGAGCGGTTCATTGCCGGGCAGCTCGAGCATCTCCATCAGATGCGACGGTATGCCCAGGCGGCCCGCTGCCGGCATGCGGCGCTCTCGGAATATTTTGGCCAGACTTACGAGGCGTCCAACTGTGGCGGCTGTGATGTCTGCCTGGGCGAAACGCAGAACCTGCCCGACAGCCACGTCACGGCTCAGAAGATCATCTCCTGCGTGGCCCGCGTCGGCGAACGGTTCGGCGTCCGGCATGTCAGCGAGGTATTACGAGGAGCGAAGACGGCGGCGATCCAGCGGTATGGGCACGAACGGCTCTCGACCTACGGCCTGCTCGCGAATCTCGACCAGCGGACCTGCGAAAACCTGGTGCACCAACTGCTCGACCAGGAGTATCTCGCCCGCAGCGGCGGTGATCGACCGGTGGTAACCCTGAATGCCCGGTCGTGGGAGGTGCTGCGTGACCAGCGTGAGGTGGTGTTGCTGGAGCCGCGGCTGAAGAAAGCGATTCGCTCCCGCAGCGAAGCCGACGACTGGGAGGGGGTCGATCGCGAGTTGTTCGAGCGGCTGCGGCAATGGCGACGGCGGGTGGCGGAAGGCCGAGGCAAGCCGGCCTGGACCATCCTTGATGACAAGGCGCTGCGGTCGATCGCCCGCGAGCGGCCCGACTCACCCGCCGCCCTGCTCCGCTGTAAGGGGATCGGCGAAAAACGGCTCGCCGATCACGGCGCGGCAATCCTCGAGGTCATCCGTGGTGGCGGCGGCTAGCTGCACGGAGAGCTCGGGCAAGCTGCCGCCGG
>CALAZQ010000468.1 GCA_937926325.1 uncultured Planctomycetaceae bacterium
CAGGAACTCGCCCGGATGGCCCAGGGGCTGCAGCGGCTGGTCGAGGAATACCGTCGCTGAGAATGGCAGAACGTGAGGATTCTGTCGGGCAGCCTCGAACCCCAATCGGACCGGTAGACTGTTGGGGTCATCCCGACGGCGGACGGTCGGGCGGACGATCTGGCAGCAGCGGGAGGTAGCGGTGCACGCTCTTGTGGTGGACGACTCAAAACCGGTCCGCAGTATCCTGACCAAGGTTTTGGGCGAGTTGCAGTTTCAGTGCCACGAGGCTGCCAACGGCGTCGAGGCACTCGACAAGCTGGTTCGGATGCCGCGTCCAACCCTGATCACGCTCAACCGGCACATGCCGGAGATGGATGGCTTTGAACTGCTTGGACGCCTTCGCCGCAGTCCCCAGTTTCGGGATCTCACCGTGGTGATGATTTCAACCGACTGCGACGAGGCGAGTAGAACCGCCGCCCGGAACCTGGGGGCCAATGACTTTGTCGCCAAGCCGTTCACCCCGTCGGACCTGATCAGCCGGCTGCAGACCCTTGGCATCGACGTGGACCGGTCGCACGGCCGTCCAGTGGCCAAGCCGACTGCTGCTGCACCGGCAGCCCCCGGTGTCGGCCCCGTTTCTGAGGAGGCCGCGGCCCCACCGCTCCGCCTGCTGGTCGTCGATGACTCAGCGACCATCCGTGGGGTGCTCTCCAAAGCCCTCAACGCCGCCCCCGGGATGGGTGTTACGGCAACGGCCGCCAATGGCGAAAAGGCCCTCGGCATCCTCGCCACCGAACCGATCGACCTCGTGCTGCTCGACATCGAAATGCCGGTGATGGACGGCCTGACGACGCTCCGGCAGATCCGGCAGCGGTACCCCCGGCTGCCGGTGATCATGTTCTCGAGCCTGACCGAACGGGGGGCGAAGGCCACCCTCGAGGCGCTCATCAACGGGGCCAATGACTATGTTGCCAAACCAACAGGCGTCGATGCCGATGCAATCACGTCACGGATTGAGTCCGAACTGATTCCAAAAATCCGGGCGATCCGGCGGCCGGCCTCGCGGCCCGCAGAGCGGCCAAGGCCCGCTTCCGCAAATCGGCCGGCAGCCCCCGAAGAAGGCGAGCAGACGATCCGTTCCCGAAAAACAGCGGTGATCGTGATCGCTGTCTCCACCGGGGGCCCCAGTGCTCTGGCTGAAGCCTTACCCCTCTTCGTCGGCCCGGCCAGCCCACCGATTCTCATCGTGCAGCACATGCCCAAAGAGTTCACGACTCACCTCGCTGAACGCCTCGCCAAACTCTGCAGACATCCGGTCACCGAGGCGGTCGATGGCCAGCCGCTGACCGCCGGCGCCGTCGTCCTGGCCCCCGGCGGGGTGCACATTGAGGTGGTGGAATCGCGGCACCAGCCCCGCATCAGCTTCAATCAGGGGCCGCCGGAAAACTCCTGCCGGCCCTCCGCCGACGTGCTGTTCCGGTCAGCCGCCCGGGTGTTTGGAAGAGAAACCCTCGCCGTGGTGCTCACCGGCATGGGCAGCGATGGGCTCGCCGGCTGCCGCGACATCTCCGCAGCCGGAGGGACCGTGATCGCCCAGGACGAACCGACCAGCATCGTCTGGGGCATGCCCGGCCAGGTGGTGCGGGCCGGCCTTGCCGACACGGTGCTGCCGCTCGACCGCATCGGGCCCGACATTGCCATGCGGCTCCGGCGTCAGCAGCACTAGCCGCCATCCGCCGGGCCCCTTCAACAACCATCCGCCTGAAAGCCATCGATGCAGGTCAGCCCGCCACAGTTCTCCTACCTCCGTGGGCTGCTTAAGAAAAAGACCGGCGTCGTCATCGACGACAGCAAGCACTACCTGGTGGTCGCGCGGCTCCTGCCGGTGGTCAAGCAGCGAAAACTGCCCAGCCTCGACACGCTGATCGACCGGATCAGGACCGCCGGCGACTCGGCGCTGGAACGGGATGTGCTCAATGCGATGATGACGCATGAGACGAGCTTTTTCCGCGACCGCTCGCCCTTTGAAACGCTCAAGCAGCTGATCCCGGCCTTTGCCCAGAAGCGGGCGGCGACCAAACAGTTGATCATCTGGTCGGCTGCCTGCTCAACCGGTCAGGAGCCCTACAGCATCGCGCTCCTGCTCAACGAACATTTTCGTGATCTGGCGGCGACCTGGCGAATCCGGATCATCTCGACCGACATCTCCGATGTCGTCCTGACCCGCGCCCGCGAAGGGGTTTACAGCGAAATCGAGATCGTCCGGGGGCTCCCCCAGCCGCTGCTGAAAAAATACTTCGCCCCCTTTCAGGGCAAGTGGAGCATCGCCCAGTCCTGCCGTCGGCTGGTCGAGTTCCGGCAACTCAATCTGACTACTCAATGGCCGATCATGCCCCCCTGCGACATCGTTTTTCTCCGGAACGTGCTGCTCTATTTTGACGACCGGACCCGTACCGAAGTGCTGACCAAAATGCGGAAAGCCCTGCGGCCGGACGGGGCCCTGTTCCTCGGCGGGGCCGAGACCATGCTTGGAATCAACGCCCAGTATGAGCGGCAGGCCGGGCAGGGCTGCAGCTACTACCGGCCGCAGCTGTAAGAGATGTTCCGGGCCCCGCTCAGCCTTTCCACTCGAAGCCCAGAATCGAGACGTCGTCCAGTGGCCCCTTGGGCTGACACCAAGCCTGGATCGTTTCCAGCAGTTCGCTTACGCCGGCATCGAGCGGCCGCGACCGGTTGAGCGTGACCACTTCCACCAGGGCATCATCGCCGAACTGCTGAAGATCCTTGTCCATCGCCTCGGTGACCCCGTCGGAATAAAGATAGAGCCGGTCACCCGGCTCCAGCTGCAGGGTCTGTTCCTCGTATTCCGCTTCGGGGAAGAAGCCGATCGGCAGGCTGTGCAGGGTCTGAAAGCCCGCCTCGCCGGAGGCCGGCAGTCGCAGCACCGGCGGGTGGCCGCTGGCGGTGTACCGCACCTGCCCGGTCGTGGTGTTCACCAAGCAGTAGACGAAGGTGAAGTAGAGCTCAGAGAAATCCTCGGCCTGAAACTGCCGGTTGAGTTCGGTCGCCACCTCGACGGGTGGCACCACGATCACTCCACCGTTTTCTCCGGGCCTCACCAGCACGGAGCTGTCCGATGCTTTCGGGGTCAGGAAACGGCCGACGGTCACCGAGAGCAGTGAGGAGGGCACCCCGTGGCCGCTGACATCGACGACAAACAGCCCGATGTGCTCATCATCAAGCTTAAAGACATTGAGGAAGTCGCCGGCCAGGCCCTGACAGGGCACATACCGCCAGGCCACCTCACCACAGTCGAACGTCAGCTGCTCCTCCGCCGGCAGCAGTGACCGCTGCACCCGGGCGGCCGCCTCCAGATCACGGGTCATCTGGTGGTTGGCTGCCGCGATCCGGTCGTTGAGGTCTTGGAGCTCCCGGTTGTTCCGCTCCAGTCGCTCCTTGGCGGTTGCCAAATCCTGATTGGTCTGGATCAGCTCCTGGTTCTTGGTGACAGCATTTTCGAAAGTTGAAACGAGCAGGTTGAGCACCTGCTGGCGGCCCGCCTTGACCTTGAAGGTCTGCCCCGCAATGGCGACATCGATGGTGGGCTCGGTGCCTTCCTCGGCCGCGAGCGGGGTCTCCAGCAGCGAACTGATTCGCCCCAGCAGATAGTCGGGCTCGTAGGGCTTGGTGACATAGTTGTCGGCGCCGGCATCGAGCCCCCGAATGATGTCGAGCGGGTCGGAGAGGGTCGAAAGCAAAATGAATGGAATGGTCCGCAGGTCGGGGTCGCCCTTGACCGCCTTGCAGAACTCATAGCCGGTCATCGTCGGCATCTCGATATCCGAGACGATGATCGCCGGCCGCTGCTGCCGGACGAGGTCGAGGGCAGCCTGCCCATTCTCCCCCCAGCGGACGCGATGCCCGGCCTCGGTCAGCCGGCGATCCAGAATTTTCGCCTGGATACGGCTGTCCTCGGCAATCACGATGTCAACGCCGCCATGCTGCTGGGTGGTCAATCGAGCCTCGCGGTATTCATGTGAGCGTGTAGGAGTCCTCAGTTTTTACGCCGGTCGATCCCGAGGGTTCACCGGCAGCAGGAATGGCCCCTTGTCCCGGGAGGCTTTGGGAGGGCTCGGCTACCAGCTTCAATCAGCAATTCGCGCGAGCCCGGCCGCCACATCGGTTTCGATTCGGAACAACTGATCGAGCCTGGTCAGTTCAAAAGTCTTCCGTACCGACGGCTGAAGACCGCAGAGGACAATGCGTCCGCCGTTCTCGGCCAGGTCACGGTAGAGGCGAACCAGCACTCCCAGTGTCGCACTCGACATCAATTCCACCCGCTGAAAGTCGATCACGATTTTTTGGGCCGGATCAGCATCGATGAGCCGGGTGAGTTCCTGCTGGATTGCTTCGACAACCTCACCTTCCGAGATTCTCGGCCCGGTGATTTCCGCAATAAAACAGCTGTCCTGGCTTCGGGTTGTAAGAATCGGCTTTCCCGCCATGGTCGTCCTTGCATGCCAGACGTACGGTGAATTCCTACGCATCCACTCGATGTTCTTCACCCCTGCCTCCACCGGCAAGGAAGCAGGAACCACTCCTCCCTTTCCATCGATAAAGGTAACACAGATTTGCCTGATTGTCGGTATTTTTGCGAATGCAGCGATTTTTCCGAAGAAGCCGGGTTGTCCGAGTCGATAGAAAAGGAGATCAGTTTTCTAGGCATGGGGGGAGGTGTCATGGGAACGCCATGGCGACCAGGAATTTTCGCGACGCTATTCGTTGCCTTGAGTGTCCCGCTGACGGCTGCGGAACCAGACCCGCCTGCCGATTCGTCCGGCATCCATGAGCCTGACGACCCTGGGGAGACCGTCGAAAAACCCGTCGTTCTGGAGGTTGAACCCTCCGAGGTCGAAGCACCGTTGGCTTTTGCGCCTGAGCCGGGTCTCCTCGTCGATGAGGTTCCGACGGTAACCCACCGGCCACGCTGTCGGCCGGGGAACTGCCAACGCTGCCCCGACTACTGCCGTTACGGCAGTTTTGATGTGCTCTTCCTCCAGCGGAATGTCGGCACCGACGGCAGCACGATCGCTGAGGACACCGCTGGCGGGCAGCCGGTGCCACTGCTTACCAACGAGAGTGCCCAGCCGGCCACCGCTGCCGGTGTGCGGCTGTTCTATGGCGTGCAGGGGCGCAACCGGGTCGGCTGGGAGATCGGCTACACCGGTGTCTATGGAATGTTCGGGGAGGACCGCGCCGACGCCCCCGGTTCACTTCAGGTTCCCGGTGGTCTCGGGCAGGCAGTCCAAGGCTGGGCCACCGCCAACGCAGTGCGGCCGACCTATGCGTCGTCGCTCAACATGTTTGAAGCCAACATCTTTCAGCATCAGCATGCCGTCAAAGGCGGCCGGCACTCCCCCTTTCCCTGGGATCGGGTTCACGATCCCTACTGCCATAGCTTCAACTGGCTGTTTGGCCTGCGATGGGCAGGACTCAATGAGACGGCTGACCTGAACGTGCAGACCGACCCAGGCGAGCCGTTCTCAGCCTATTCGGTCACCACCAGCTCGCAGCTCATCGGCCCCCAGATCGGCATCAAGGAACGCCGGCAGTGGAACAACTGGGCGGTCGAGGGCTGGGCCAAGACGATGCTGGCCGGCACGTTTCTCAGCTCCTACGCCGACCCGATCACGTCGCCATTGGCCCCGGGGCTCGAGTACCGTCCCGCTCGGGAAGACACCGAGGTTGGCGTCGGCTTTGTGGCCGACCTCAACTACTCCCTCGCCCGCCGCCTGGGCGAGCACTGGTGGCTGCGGGTCGGCTACAACCTGATCTGGGTCACGGGTGTCGCCCTGGCCCCGAACCAGTTTGACTTTACCGATAACGCGACCAGCGGCACCCGGCTCGTGGGCGGCAGCAGCGTGTTTCTGCACGGGGCGAA
>CALAZQ010000469.1 GCA_937926325.1 uncultured Planctomycetaceae bacterium
CCTGCCCGGTCAAATACTGCCGCGCCCCGGCTGCTGCCTGCCCCGGAGAGGCTGTAGACCTGGTCAACTTGACCGTCGCCATCGAGATCAATGCCACTGGCATAGCTGCGGGCGTTCGTGCCGGCACTGTCGGCAGGGGCGGCGAATCGCTGCAGCACGCCGCCGCCGGCTGGCAGCAGGCCCGAGAAGACGTCTGTTACGGCTGTACTGCCGCGGCCCCCTGAGACAAAGATGTCGTCAATGGCATCGCTATCGAAGCGGGCAGCGGCGACAACGACCCCGGTCAGGCCATAGGCGGCTTTGGGGGCAATCTGCCTGAGCACCGTCGGGCCACCAGCCAGGCTCATCACCTGCACCGACCGGCTGGCACCAGCTCCCGTGCCGACCACCAGTTCATGCTGCCCGTCAGCCACGGTGGCATCCTGGATGACGCCACCAGCCACCACACCGATGTCCGCTGCGGCCAACACCACACCGTTGATGTGGCTGCCACCGTATGGCTGGAAGGTTTGCGTGGGCTGAGCTGCCCACCCCGTTCCACCGGCTGCAAGGCCAAAGACCGCGACGTCGGCCCCGCGGGACTTTCCGACGGCCAAATCACCACTGCCATCACCGTCGAAGTCGCCGTAGGCCATCGAAAGGCCGCCGAAGTAAGCGTCACCAAAAGGCCGCAGCCGAAAGTTGGAAAGCTCAGTGCCGTCGAGTTCGAAGACCCGGACCTCGCCCTTCCCCGGGCCGGAGGCGGCGATGATCTCGACAGAGCCGTCCTCGTCAACATCGGCGAGGGCTGTACTCACACCGCCGCGGAAACGGGGCTCAAAGGCAAGAAACTGATTGACCTCCTGCCCCGAGACCGGGTCAATGACGGTGACCGTTGGCGTGCTGCGGTAGCCGATGCCACTGCCGACCACCACGACCGGCTGATAGCGGGCGTTGGTGTCGGCGGCCGTGTTGTTGCCGCGATCGGTATCAGTCACCCCCAACCCTTCCCGGGCCTCAACCTCAAAGATGACATCTCCGACCGCCGCCTCGTCGACCACGGCAGTCACGGTGAAGATCGCCGACTCGCCAGCCGGCAGATCGATGGCTGCGAAGACAGCATTGCCAGCCGCGTGACTGCCGGAGGCAGGACCGGTTGCTCGGGGAGAATATTGGGCGGTCCAGTTGGCTGAGGCGACCCCGGTCGGCAGCGGTGCGACCACCCGGGTGCCGTTGGCAGCATCGCTGCCATCGTTGGTGATAATCACCGTGTAGACGCTCTCAGCCCCGGGCTGATAGATCGCCACGCCGTCTTGGATGGCTGCTGCCAGGTCAACATCGAAGGCCAGCCGCCGCTCGAGTGACTCAGGGATTGCCCAGGCTCCATTTCCAGGCCGACGCCGACGGCGACCGGCAGATCGACAAAACAAGCGGTGCAGCAATGACATGGCCTAGCTTTCGAAAGATGACACTCTTGGTGGCGGCACCGGCGCAGCCGCCTCCACAGATCCCTCTACGTAAAGAAGTACCCCCCGGTTTGGTTCCGGTCAATTTTTCGGCACGAAACCAATCGTGTTCGGCACCAATTCTGCTGCCCTGATTTTGTGGCGCAGCTGTCTATTTTCGTCCTCCCTCTCCCGCAGGGAGAGGGCCGGGGTGAGGGTGCTTTCGTCGAACGTTCCGCAGCGGAAGGCACCCTCACCCGGCCTACGGCCGGCCTCTCCCAGAGGGAGAGGCAAGATAGATAACTCTCGTTTGGTGGAGCACATACCGTGCCGAACACCATTAGCACGAAAAACAAAAAAAGCGGGCCGGGCACTTGCGTACCCGGCCCGCCTGATCAACTCAGGTCAGCCGTGAGGGGCCGCCTGCTGCCACCTTAGCGGCAGCAGCGACGGCACCGCTGGCGGCGGCAGCCCTTCTTGCAGCCCTGGTCGCAGCAGCTGTCACAGCCACCACAGGCGTCACCACAGCAGCCGCTGTCGCAGCAGTCGCAGGGCACCTCGACCTCGACCATGACGCACTTCTTCACCGGCACCTCCTTGGTGACCTTGACCGGAACGCAGACCTCATAGGTGCAGGTCTTCTCTTCCGGCACGCAGTCATAGAGGGTGACCGTGTACTTCTCTTCCTTCTGCTGGGGAACCATGACCGTGTAGGAAACCTCCTTGGTCATCGTCTCCGGCACACACTTGCAGACCTGGTACTCACGGGTCCGGGTCTCGGTCTTGCACTTCTGCACCTTGACCGTCCGGGTCCGCTCTTCCGGCACGCACTTGGTGACCGTGTAGGTCCGCTCGCGCTGTTCCGGCACGCACTTGGTCACGGTGCAGGTGCGGGTCCGCTCTTCCGGCACGCACTTGACCACCTTGACCGTCCGGGTCCGCTCTTCCGGCACGCACTTGGTGACGGTGTAGGTGCGGGTCCGCTCTTCCGGCACACACTTGGTGACGGTGTAGGTGCGGGTCCGCTCTTCTTCCTTGCACTTCCGGACGCAGACCGTGCGGGTCCGCTCTTCCTGCTTGCACTTCCGCACGCAGACCGTGTAGGGAACCTCCTCGGTCACGCACTCATAGGTGGTGCAGGGGACTTCCTTGGTCTCGCAGGTGGGCACCCAGACCCGCTTGCAGCACATCTTCGGCGGGCAGGGGTTGCCACAGGCGTCGGTCCCGCACGAGGGCACCTCAACCATCTGGTTCTCCCAGTGACCACCGCGAACCTGCACGGTCTTGGTCGTGGTAACCGGCACCCGCTTCTGAACCGTCCGGGTCTTCTGGACCTCTTCGGTGTAGGGAACCATCACGGTGTAGGTCTCTTCGACCTCTTCCGTGTAAGGCACCATCACCTTATAGGTAGAAGTCTTCTCTTCCTTGACCGGCACCATCACGGTGTAGGTGGCGGTCTTCTCTTCCTTCACCGGCACCATCACCGTGTACTTCTGCTCCACCTCTTCGGTGTGGGGCACCATCACGGTGTAGGTTTCGGTCTTTTCTTCCTGGACCGGCACCATCACGGTGTAGGTGCAGGTCTTTTCTTCCTTCACCGGCACCATCACCGTGTACTTCTGCTCAACTTCTTCGCAATAGGGAACCTGAACCTGGTATTCGCAGGTCTTGGTCTCCATCACGTTCTTGTTGACCGTGTACTCGACGGTCTTGGTCCGGGTCTCGGGCACGCACACGGTGACGGTGCGGGTCCGCTCCTCGGTCCGGGGCACCCGCTTCATGACCGTGTAGGTCTTTTCACGGGTCTCTTTCTTGTACTCCGTGCAGGTGACGGTCTTCATTTCCGTCACATACTGCCGCTGACAAACGGTCTTGGTGCCACAACAGGCACCTTCACTCTCGCCACCGCACTTGCCGCAGTCCGCCGCGTATGTGCTGGTGCACATAGCGAGGACGGCGATCGCCGGCAGAAGGCAAGTCATAAGCTTGCGAATCACTGGGAATCCTCCGAAACAGGGGGGGGAACAGGGAAACTCGAGCAGGTTGAATTTCGAACGCACCCGGGGGCCCGGTCGGCCGAAGAGACCTCTCTTTGATCCGACGACCGAAACGCCCGGCCGCCTGTTAATTTGGCTAGAATACGCTGACTTTTTTGCCAAGCAAGTGTTTCCAATGAGGTTCTGCAAATTTCCTGTTGTTCGGTGGTAAGCCAATTCAAGCGAGGGGGCGGACACCCGCGGACAACAGCCGCCGAGTTGGCCGCTCCCCGAACCGGCGGTAAGCTACCGCCCTCGCGTTTTCCCGGCTTTTTTAGAGTTTCCACAACCGTTCTTCGGAGCCTTCCCTATGTTCGCCAGAACCCTCCCCCCGTCCCCACGCAGCACCAGACTGCTGCGACCGTTTCCCCCCGGGCTCGGGCTGCTCGTCGCGATCGCCACCTTCTCAGCCTGGCTCGCCCCCGGCTCGACCCGGGCCGATGTGTCGCTCAACAACATGTTCGGCGACCACATGGTGCTGCAGCAGGGCATCCGCAATCGGGTGTGGGGCAAGGCCGACCCCGGAGAAACCGTGGCGGTATCGATCGCTGGCCAGAGTCACACCACGACCGCTGGGGATGACGGCAGCTGGGAGGTTCGGCTCGATGCGATCACCGACTACGGCGGTCCGCACACCCTGACCGTCAAAGGGAAGAATCAGCTGAGCTTTTCCGACGTGCTGATCGGTGAAGTCTGGGTCTGCTCTGGCCAGTCGAATATGCAGTGGAGCGTGCAGCAGGCCAACGATGCGAAACTTGAGATCGCCGCCGCACAGTTTCCTCAGATCCGACTGATCTCGGTGCCGCAGGTCGGTGTGCAAGAGCCGCAATGGAACTTCAAGGGCTCATGGGATGTCTGCTCGCCCGAAACTGTTCCAGGATTTTCAGCCGTGGGCTACTTCTTCGGCCGGCAGCTGCACCAGACCCTGGGCGTACCGGTCGGCCTGATCGACAACGCCTGGGGGGGCAGTGCCTGCGAGGCTTGGATCGACCGGGGCCGGCTTGCCGCCGATGACCGGTTCAAGCCGCTGCTCGACCGCTGGGCCAAGACAGAGGCCGACATGCCCAAGCTGGTCGAAAAATTCACCAAACAACTGGAAGAGTGGAAAGCTGCCGCTGAACAGGCCAAAGCTGAGAAAAAGCCCGTGCCAAGGCAGCCTCGCAGTCCGGAAGGGCTGCTGACGGGCAACTCGCGGCCCGGCAACATCTACTGCGGGGTGCTTTCCCCGTCGATCGGCTACGGCATCAAGGGGGCGATCTGGTACCAGGGTGAATCGAACGCCAGTCGGGCCATGCAGTACCGCGACCTGTTTCCGTTCATGATCGAGTCGTGGCGGGCGGAATGGGGCCTGGGCGACTTCCCCTTCTACTGGGTACAGCTGGCCGACTTTCGCGACGAAAAGCCCGAGCCGGCCGAGAGCGATTGGGCGGAACTCCGCGAGGCCCAGACGCTGACGATGGACAAGCTGCCCAATACCGGTGAGGCGGTGATCATCGACATCGGAGAGGGCAAGGACATCCATCCAAAGAACAAACAGGATGTCGCCAAGCGGCTGGCCCGCTGGGCCCTGGCCGAAACCTACCAGCAGCCGGGCATCGTCTGCCGCAGCCCACGGTACCAGGCGATGGAGAAGCAGGGCAGCAAGATCGTGCTCAGCTTCGACCATGTCGAGGCCAAGGCGGCCGGCTGGCGGCCTTTCGATGTGCGGGAGCCGGTCGGCTTCACGATTGCCGGGGCCGATAAGAAATTCGTCGCTGCGACTGCGCGGATTCTGCCGGACGGCCGGATCGAGGTCTGGAGTGATGCCGTGGCCGATCCCGTCGCCGTTCGCTATGCCTGGGCCGACAACCCGGTCTGCAACATGTATTCGGCCGTCGGCCTGCCGCTGACGCCCTTCCGGACCGACGATTTCCCGGCGGTGACTGCCGGCAAGCACTGAGCCGCGTTCTCCGTCCGTGCTTTGCTGGGTTGCGAATTGGTGATGTCGGCGAGCATCCAACAGACGTGTACCGCCGGCTCGGGGGCGGCAAAAGTCTCGTCGCGGGGCGAGGATACGCCCAACGCTCCTCGAGCGTTCGCCGACCCCCGAGCCTCCCTTACCTGAATTGCCCGGCCATCGCTCCGGCTCACCGGTATGCGATCGAAGCCTTTTCCGGCTACGCTATGGCACGAGGATCGTGCCTCCAGTCACGGCGGCGGGGCCGCCACGACCGACTCACGCGCGAAAGGAGTCTGCGATGAGACCTGCTGTTGATTGCTCGCTGGCGGCCATCCTGATCGCCTGCCTTGGCTGCCAGGCGGCCACCGACCGGCCGGTCCGGACCAGCTTTTCAGCAAACGCCGCGGCCAAGCCGACGGCGACGGCCAAGCGGCCTTCGCGGCCGATTCCGGTGGTGATCAAGCCACCGGCGGGGCTCCGGCTTGATCTGCTCGAACGGCGGCTGGCTGGTCTGGAGCCGCGGCACAATGGGGTTCTGCCCGTGGCGGCGGCATTGCCGCTCGAGCGGGAAGGCCCGGCAACCCCTCGGCGGCTGCCACACCTCGCGCCGCCTGCCACCGCTGCAGTCGCACCAGCTATCCGAGCAACCTTGGCCAGCTATACCGCCGCCTTCAACCGCCACGACCCGGTCGCGCTGGCGGCTCACTGGACGCCCACCGGTGAAAACCTCGACCTCGACACCGGCAGCCGGACGGTGGGCAGGACAGCTGTCGAGCGGGTCTTTGACCGACTCTTCGCCAGCGACCGAACTGCTCAGATCGAATTTGACCTCGAGGCGGTGCGGCCGATTCGTGACGACGTGGTGGTCGTCGATGGAGTCTCGCAGCTGGCGCTGGCCGACCAGCAGACCGCTCGCAGCCGCTTTTCAGCCGTGCTGGTCCGGCATGAGGGCCGCTGGCTGATCGAGTCGGTCCGCGAGGCGACCGCTCCGGCCGCCCCCTCGGTCGGCGATCGGTTGGCCCCCCTGGCCTGGCTCCGAGGCTCGTGGGAAGACATCACTGACGGCGTGACAATCAGCCAGCAATGCGACTGGGCCGATGACGGCGGCTTTCTTGTCCGCCGGCATCTGATCACCGATGAACCACAACCGCCCGGGGCTGTCGAACGAACCACTGCCGGGATTCCTGCGTTACTGCCGGCGGTCGGCACGGCTGGGGAAGCCCCGGTGGCAGTGCGGCAGCGGACGATTACCGAGTACATCGGCTGGGATGAGTCGCGGGGCGAAATTCGCTCGTGGTTGTTCTGCTCCGATGGTCGCACCGCCACATTCAGCTGGCTGCGGTCGGGGAACGGCTGGCTGCTCGAACATGACAATGCCACCGATTCAACTACCGCCGAACCGACCCGCCTGATGCTCGAGCAGGCCGGTGCCGATGAACTGACCCTGCAGCTTCACGCAGGGCTCGCCGCCGATCTGCTGCCGGCCGCCGACTTCGTCCGCACCGCCAGGCCGGTCGCCCCGGAGGTGAGCCGCTGAGGCGTCAAGCAACGTTCTGGTCGGCGATGCCCCGGGCCGATTTGCCGGAAGCTGACTGAAAGGGCGGAATGGCGGAGTGCGTGAACCAGCTGCAACCAGAAAACGCGGTCGTTGCGGCCGGCATCAGGGGGCCGCTGCTGCTGGTTGCGACCGGTGAGACGGTGGCCCGGTTCGCCCCCGCCTGGGCGGCCAACTGCGGACCGAACCGCGGTGGCTATCGCGTTCTGGTTATTCGAGCTGACAATCCGAGCGAGGTGCAGCCGATCGTTGCCGAAGCGACCTCGCTCGCGGCAGCTGGCATCATTGCCGTGGGGGACGCTGCGGTCATTGCCGCCGCCACGGCTGCGGGTCGATCGCTCGCCGTCCCGGTCGTGACCGTCCCGGTCGGCGGCGTCAGGGACTGATTGCGACCGGGGGAACACCGAGCAGGTCGCCCGGGCCTGCGGCCGGCGGCTGTGTGCCAAGCACTCGCAGCATGGCGTCTACCCGGGGCCGGAGCACCGGGGGCACCGTGGCCAGCCGCTCGGGTGTATCGATGCGGCCGTCAAAGACGCGGCGGCCGGCCGGTGTCAGCACCGTCAGCCGGGTGTCTGCAGCCTGGCTGAGCCGAATCGTGAAGTCGTCATCCTCGCGGAGCAGCACCGCTTCCTCGGAATCACCCTTCACGATGGTCTGGTCACCTGCTGCGAGTTGGATCGCTGAGTCAGGCTGCCGAAACGGGCGACGAGGTGGAGTAGACGTAACGGGGTTTTGAGCGGGCATCGCAGTTTCTGCGGCCGCGGGCGGCGCAGAAGCAGCCTGACGATCCGCTCGTGGGTATTTTGCCGCAGGCACCGCAGCCTTTGGCGGGACGGTTGGTAGCGCCACGGACGGCGGTGTGGGTTCGGGCGTAGGCCGCGGCATACTGACGGCGGCAACTGGGCCCGTAGCCGGTGGGCCCAGCGGAATCTGCAGCGGCTGCCCCGCCCGCAGGATCGTCAGGACGCCGTCGGTACCGTGACCGTTGGTGGACACCTTCGACGACGGAAAGGGGATCGTCTCCAGCAGCACCGCCAGCTGTTCTGGCAGCACCAGCAGTTGGTCATCGAGCCGCACCAGCACATCGTGAGGCTGAATACCAATCGTGGCGGCAGCCGATTGCGTGGCGACGGCATCCACCACCAGGCCTTCGCCGCGGGAGAGTGCCAGCTGCCGGCGGAGGATTTCCGGCGCACGCGACAGCTGCAGCCCGGCCGCTGCCACTTGATCAGCCGGCTGCGGCTTCCGCATCTCGCCGATCGGCTGAATGTGCGATCGCCTGCCTGCCACCGGCAGTCGGTCCGGCTGCCCTGGCGGTGTCTCACCAGCCGTGGCGACCGGTGTGAGCCCACTTGCGGCGACGAGCAGCAGGCCACTCCAAGCAGCCTGCTTCGCCCGACCAAACACTGAAATACGCATGAAAGGGCCTCGTCCAAGACCATCGGGCAGCCCTGACGGAGGCCGCCACTCGCTCTTCCGAGAGGTTTTTGACGATTTCCTGCGGCGAATGCCAGAGCGATCCGAGACGGATCACAGGCAGGGGCAACCAGGCAAGCAGGGTGGGCTGGCGAGGCGTTGCTGGCTCCCCGCGAGTTCGCTGTACGTCTGCGGCACAACCTGACGATTGATTCAATCGATACGACCGCCTTCTTCCGCACAACGAGAACCCTCTTTTTGGAACCGCTTTTTACAGAGGAATTTCAGCATGGCTCACCCACTTGTCCTTCGTTCCCTTGCCGCAGTCCTCTGCGGACTGTTGGTCTTCAATCTGTTGCCTGCGAAGGCGGCGCCGCCCGCGGCAGCCGCGGCGAAAGAGGACGCTGCGGCAACTCCCGAGGCACCCACCGTCACCAAAAAGCCGGTGCTCGTCCCCGGCACCGGCGTGCTGGTCAAAAATGGCAGCGATGACTTCGAGGATGAGAACTGGAAGTGGTACCACCGGCATCCGAAGAGTTCGGAAGAGCAGGATAAGCGGATCCGCAGTCCGCTGGGCAAGAGCAACAACGGCCGCTGGTTCGAGGGGCCGAAGCGAGGCACGCCCGACGTCGTCAAGCGGGTTGCACTGCCCGCCCCCGGGCTCGAGGGCAGTAGCCACGGCATGCTGATCGCCACCCTGCGGGCCGGCATCCCCGGCAAGCTGACCTACCGGATGATGCAGGACGACCTGATCTTCAACATGTCGCAGGCCGCTGGCCGGGGGCTGTCACGAGCCGACAGCCCCAGCGTTGTCACCCGCGTCTATCTGCCACCGTTTTCTCAGTGGGAACGCCGGGCCGGGGCCTCGTTTGGCTTCCGCTGCGGCTGCACCACCCATGCGATCATCACCGGCGAGGACCATCCCGACCGGGGTGAGTTTGGCGTCGAGGAATATTGGCCCGGCATGTTCATTGTCTTCGCTCCCGGCGACGGCAAGGAACAGGCAGACTCGGCCTATCTGCGGATTCGGGGTGACCGTCGGGGCCGGGGCATGCGGGGGCCGACCATCACGGCCGACCAGCTTGGCTGGTGGACGCTCGGCATGAGCTTCTCACCCGACGGCATGGTCCACTACTTCGCCGGCCCTGGCGTCGATGAGCTGTCGATGGATGATCACCTGACTTCGCAGTACCCGTACGGCTATCGGACCGAGTGGGTGAAGACCTTCTTCTACAACGTCTGCAGCCAGGACGACGGCAAGACCTGGAGCACGCCCTGGGTCATCGATGACCCCAAGACCTACTTCGTCAGGCGTCAGAACGTGGCGGGCTCGGGGCAGCCGGGCCGGCGGTCGCGGCGATAATCGCCGCGGCAACAGCGGCAGAGGCGGCGGTGGCATCGCCACCGGAGCGGTCGAGTTCACGGCCGGCAACATGGCAGTGAACGCGGTGGCCCGCGAGGTCGACCTGGGGGGGATCGACCTCGCGGCAGACCGCTTCCGCCAGCGGGCACCGGGGGTGAAACCGGCAGCCACTCGGCGGCCGTGAGGGGCTGGGCACATCGCCCGGCAGCACGATTCGCTGCCGCCGCCGGCTGGGCTCGACGCTCGGCACGGCGGAGAAGAGGGCCTGCGTGTAGGGGTGCAGCGGCTGTCGGCAGAGCTGCTCGGCTGGGGCCGATTCGACGATTCGCCCCAGATACATCACCGCCACCTGATCGGCCAGATACTCGACCACCGACAGATCGTGCGAGATGAACAGGTAGGTGAGCCCCAGCTCCTGCCGCAGTTCCGCCAGCAGGTTGATCACCTGGGCCTGAATTGAAACGTCGAGGGCTGAGACCGGCTCATCGAGCACCAGGAATTCAGGCTCGAGCACGACGGCCCGGGCAATGGCAATCCGCTGCCGCTGGCCTCCGGAGAACTCGTGCGGATAACGGTCGAGGGCGGCGGCGGCCAGGCCGGTTCGCTCGAGGGCCGCTGCCATCCGTTCGAGCCGGGTAGCCCGATCGCCCATGCCGTGAATCACCAGCCCCTCTTCGAGGATCGACCGCACCTTCATCCGCGGATTGAGCGAGCCGTAAGGGTCCTGGAAGACGATCTGCATCCGGCGGCGGAGTCGCCGCAGCTCCGCCCGGCTCTGGCCTCGCACATCCCGCCCGGCAAATCGCACGCTGCCACCGGTCGGCTCGATCAGCCGCAACAGGCTGCGGCCGACCGTCGTCTTGCCACAGCCGCTCTCACCGACCAGGCCCAGGGTCTGCCCCCGGGGAATGCTGAAGCTGACGCCATCAACCGCGCGGACCGTGCCCACCTGCCGCCGCAGCAGGCCCTTGCGAATCGGAAAGTGCGTCTGGAGCTGCTCAACCGCAAGCAGGGCCGGTTCGACCGCTTCCTGAGCCGACCGTTGCCCGGCAGCCGTCCCCTCGGCATTTGGCTGTGCGGTGGTCACGGGCTGATCTCCTCGGCGAAGTGGCAGCGGACAAAGTGGCCCGGCCTGATTTCCCGCAGCGGCGGCACCTCGGCAGCACACCGCGGCTGCCGGGCATAGCCGCATCGCGGATGGAACCGGCAGCCGCTGGGAAACTCCTGTGGCGGTGGCACCATGCCGGGAATCGTGGTCAAGGGGCCGCTCCCGCGGCGATCGGCATCGGGCCGGGCAGCCAACAGGCCGATCGTGTAGGGGTGCAGCGGCCGGCTGAAGAGTTCCGCCGCCGGGGCCTGCTCGACGATTCGGCCGGCATACATCACCGCCACGTCGTCACAGGTTTCAGCAACCACGCCGAGATCATGGGTGATGAGCAGAATTGCCGTCCCCAGCCGCCGGCGGAGGTCGGCAAGCAATTCAAGAATCTGAGCCTGAATCGTCACGTCGAGGGCGGTGGTCGGCTCGTCGGCAATCACCAGATCGGGCTCACAGGCCAGGGCCATCGCAATCATCACCCGCTGCCGCATGCCGCCGGACAGCTGATGCGGGTAGGCATCGAGCCGCTGCTCGGGGTCGGCCACCCGGACGAGCTTCAGCATCTCCAGGGCCCGGGCCCGGGCTGCGGTTCGGCCGGCACGACGGTGCAGCCGCACCACTTCGGCGATTTGGTCCCCGACGGTAAACACCGGATTGAGGCTGGTCATCGGCTCCTGAAAGATCATGCCGATCCGGCCCCCGCGGATCTCCCGCAGCCGCCGCTCCGGCAGGCTCGTCAGTTCGAGCGACTCGCCATCGACCGTCAGCTGGATCGAGCCCGACTCGATCCGGCCAGGGCTGGCCACCAGCCGCAGGATCGACATCGCCGTCACACTCTTGCCGCAGCCGCTCTCGCCGACCAGGCCCAGTGTGCGGCCGCGGCCGATCGCCAGTGACACCCCATCAACCGCCGGCAGCCGGCCGGCCGGCGTCTCAAAAGCGGTCACCAGATCGTTGATGGCCAGCAGCGGGGCGGCGGTCATTTCCTCGCCTCCCGCAGCCGGGGGTCGGTCGCCTCTTGGAGTGCCTCGCCCACCAGGTTGTAAGCCAGCACGGTCAGAAAAATACCGGCCCCCGGGAAGACCACCAGCCACCAGAGCTGCAGGTTGCTGCGGGCGCTGTTGAGGATCGAGCCCCAGCTGGCCGTCGGCGGCGGTGGCCCGAAGCCGAGAAACGACAGCGACCCCTCGATCAAAATCGCCGCCGCGATACCGAAAGTGATCGGCACGAGTACCGGTGCCAGGGCGTTGGGCAGAATGTGTCGCAGCATGATCCGCACCGGCCCCGCCCCGGCCGCCCGGGCGGCCATCACGAACTCGCTCTCCTTGAGCCGCAGAAACTCAGCCCGGGTCAGCCGGGCGATGCCGGTCCAGCCGGTCGCCCCGATGATGGCCATCGTCTTCCAGATGGTCGGCTTCTCGACCACGGCGACGAGCGCCAGGATCAGCACCAAGGTCGGGATGCACATCACCACCTCGGTCAGCCGGCTGGTGAGCATGTCGACCCAGCCCCCGAAGTAGCCCCCCACCGCGCCGACGATGATGCCGATCGAACCGGCCAGCCCCATCGAGACGAAGCCGACCAGCAGGGCGATGGTGGTGCCGTGCACCATCTTGGCAAAGACATCAACGCCGTACTGGTCGGTGCCGAACAGGTTGACAGCGGTCGGCCGCCCCTCATCGCGGGACGGGTTCTCGGGTCGGCCCGGCCACTCGTTGTCACGGACCCGACGATAGGGATCCTGAAAGACCAGCGGCCAGATCGCCCAGCTGTCCGGGTCCTTTTCTTTGAGGTTCTGGGGATAGGTGCCGCGAAACTTGTCCTTGGTAAAGATCGGGGCCTCCCAGCGGCGGTTGAAGTAGCCGAGGCAGGGCATGTAAAGCCGGCCCTTGTAGCGGCAGATGACCGGCTTGGTGCCGGCAATCGCCGGGGCGAAGGCAGCCACGACCGTCAAGAACACCACGAAAGCCAGGGCGATCATGCCGATTGGCCGCCCGCGGTAGCGGACCCAGGCCTCGGCCCAGAAGCCCCGCGAGGGTGGCCGCGAGGAGACGTCGTGCGGTTTCATCGACATTCCTTGCGGTTAGTCCACGCTTACCCGGGGATCGACCAGCCCATAGAGCAGGTCGGCCAACAGCTGGCCGGCGAGGGTCAGCAGGCTGAACATGAAGGTCAGCCCCATGATCGTCGGATAGTCCCGCTCGCGGATGCTCTCGAAGAACAGCCGCCCCATGCCGGGCCAGGTGAAGATCTGCTCGATGATCACCGAGCCACCAACCAGCGCCGGCAGTGACAGCCCCAGGAGTGTCACCAGTGGAATCAGCGTGTTGCGGAAGGCGTGCCGGATGAGCACCCGGCCGGGGCCGGCCCCCTTGGCCCGGGCCGTCCTGATGAAATCCTGCCGCACCACCTCTTCCAGGTTCGCCTTGATGAACCGGCTGTTGTAGGCAAGCACCACATAGGTCTGGCAGACCACCGGCAGAATCGCATGCCGGGCGATGTCAACCACTCGGGCAGAAAAGGCGGCATCACTCGGCAGGTCACTCATGCCGAACAGCGGCAGTTCCCAGCTGGTCCCCCGCAGCCAGACCGCAAAAATGATCTGGAGAAACAGCGCCGCCACGAAGGCTGGAAAAGAGTACAGCACGTACAGTCCGACGCCCACGACCCGCTCATCGAGGCGGCCACTGCGGGCCGAGGCGTAGAGACCCAGCGGAATCGCCAGCAGCCAGGTGAGCACCAGGGCCGTCCCCGAGATCAGCACAGTTGGCCCAATCCGCTCACCAATCAGCTTCGTGACCGGCTGCTTGCGGGTGATCGACCGGCCGAGATCGCCCCGCGCGAGCTTGCTGACCCACTGCACATAACCGACCGGCCAGGGCTTGTCGAGGCCGTAGATCTCGAGCATCCGCCGCTGATCTTCGGGGTTGAGCTTGCGGCTGGGGTCACTCTCACCGAGTTGCACCGTCAGCGGATTACCCGGCATGTTCCGAGCCAGCCCGTAGACGATCAGGGTGATCACCACGAGCGTGACGATCCCCAGCAGGAATCGCCGCAGCAGGTAGGTCGCCATTCCTCACTCCTGCCGGGGCTTCCAGAGGCTGCCGAATCCGGGCGAGTAGTGGTACGGCCCCCGCGGCGAGAAGACATACCCCCGCAGACTCTTCGAGAAGCCGTAGAAGCTGTTCCGCCAGAACAGCCAAGTGTAGGGCTGGTCGTCGTAAAGAATCTCCTGAATGCGGCCATACTTCTCCGCCCGCTTGGCCCGGTCGAACTCCTGCCGTCCCTCGGCGTAGAGCCGGTCGACCTCGGGGTTGGCATAGTTGCAGAAGTTCCGCATCGCCCCGGTCTTCCAGAGGTTCTCCGACGTGTCAGGGTCGGTGCCTGAGCCCCAGCCGCCAAAGTAGGCCTGAAATTTCCGCTTGAGCGTCAGGTCTTGCAGCACGGTTGATTCCACCGGGCGAACATTGAGCCGGATGCCGATCTGGTCGAGGTTCTCTTTCAGCAAGGTACAGATGGCAATCCGCAGCGGCTGCTGGTTGACGACGATCGAAAACTCAAACGGCACGCTCCTGCCATCGATTTCCTTGTCGCGGACGCCGTCGTTGTCGCGGTCGATCCAGCCCGCCTCATCGAGCAGGGCCTCGGCTTTATCGAGGTCCTGCTTGTAGGGCTCGAGCTTTTTTTGCGACGCCATCCAGGCAGCCGGGTGAAAAATGCCCGTGCAGGGTTCATAGAGGCTGTAGCAGAGCTTCTCGAGCATCTCGTCATGGTTGAAGGCATAGCTCATCGCCCGCCGGACCCGGCGGTCACGGAAAAAGATGGTGTCGATGTTCCAGCCGAAGTGAAAGCTGACCCACTCCGGCGCGGTCACCTTGGTGTTGCGTTCGTAGAAATCGGCATCGACCGTCTGGGTCGTCCACTGCTCGGGCTGCAGGATCATCTCATCGATCTCTCCCGCCTTCAGTGCCAGCAGCGTCGTGTTGGGGTCTTCGATGATCCGGAACCGAATCTCCTCAAAGTACGGCTCTTCGCGAACCTGCTCGCCATTCACCGTGGCCCAGCTGGCCCGCCGCCGCAGTACGATCTGCTGGCCTCGCGCTCGTTCGACAATTTCGTAGGGACCGCCACAGACCGGCGACTCTTCCAGTCGGACATGCTCAGGTGAGTCCTTCAGGGTCGGGTCGTCCTCCCAGGTTGTTTCATAAATATGTTTGGGCAGGACCGGAAAGTTGATGTTCCAGACGTTGGTGGCGAGGGCTTCTTTGTGGAAGAAGACCACTGTCCTGTCGTCATAGGCCTCGACCCACCGGAGCTGGTCGGTGCCGCTGCGAACCGCCGGCACCGGCACCCGCGGGTCCATGATCACCTGATAGGTAAAGGCGATGTCGTGGGCCGTGATCGGCTTGCCGTCACTCCAGACGAGGTCGTCCCGCAGCACCACTTTGTCGAGCATGCGATCGGTGCTGGTTTGCCATGACGCAACTGTTTCACTGGTGGCGAACGGTTCAAGGTCGCGGCCGAAGGAGAAGAGTCCGAAGCCGGTGAGGCCGAGGATGTCGAACTCGGCCGTGGTGCTGATCATGATGGGGTTGGTGCTGCCGAGGTCGCCGCCAACATGTCGCTCGATCCGAGCTGTCAGATCAGCCTGGCCCTCCTCCGGCAGCCGTCCGAGGGCTGAGAGAATCTTGGCATTGGCGTCGGCCGTATCGTTCTTCATTGCGAGGGCATCGGCAGCGGTCACCAGCACACCCTCACCGGCCTGGGACTCTCGCAGCAGCACCAGGCCATCCCGGACCGGCCGGTCGATCCAACCCGCTTCCTGGTCGAGGTCCGCCAGCGGCGGGGCGTCAAAGGGCTCCGGCGGTTCGGCCTGCGTAGCTGGCAGCGGCTCCTTCCGCTCGTCTGCCGAGGCTGTCAGCTCAGGTGCCGGCTGCGGTGTCGCCGACTCCTCGGGCCCACAGCCAGCCAGGCTGACAGCGAGGCACACCAAGCCCGCCGCCCCCGCTCGAGGGACACACCGCTTGGCAGCCTGCTGCCCGACTTTCCACAGCATTCCACGCCTCCTTCCGCTGGATCAATCTCTGGCGGTCTGGACGGAGCCGGGATGACCGCTCCATCTTCCCGGCTGTAAACCGCCGAGCCTACGAGGGAACGAAGAGCCCGGTCAACGTCCACCGGAGGCCGCCGGCGCCCCGTCGGGCAGCTGATGGCCGAGTTTTTCCCGCTTGGTGGCGAGGTAGCGGGCATTGAACTCGTTGGCTGGTGGCAGAATCGGCACCTGATCGACCACCTCAAGATCGAAACCGCCGTAGATAAAGGCATCGGTCTTTTTCGGATTGTTGGTCAGCAGCCGCACCTTCGAAAGGCCGACATCTTTAAGCAATTGGATGCCGATGCCATAGTCGCGGGCATCGGCCTTGAAGCCGAGAGCCAGATTGGCCTCGACCGTATCGAGCCCCTCATCCTGGAGCGCATAGGCCCGGATCTTCTGCACCAGCCCGATGCCCCGCCCCTCCTGCGGCAGGTAGACCAAGGCCCCCACCCCTTCTCGGCCAATCATCTCGAGGGCCATGTGCAGCTGGTCACCGCAGTCGCACCGCAGGCTGTCGAGCAGGTCGCCGGTAAAGCAGGACGAGTGCAGCCGCACCAGCGGGGCGGCTGCTGTGGAAACGTCGCCCATCACCAGCACGATCGGCTGCTGCGACTCATACTTCACGTCATAGGCCAGGATCCGGAAGGTGCCCCACTTTGTCGGCAGGTCGGCCTCGGCGACGCGTTCGACCAGCTTTTCGCGAGCCCGGCGGTGGCGAATCAGCTCTTCGATCGAAATGATCTCGAGACCGTGCTGCTTGGCGATGGCCCAGAGGGCTTCGCGGTCAGCCCGGTTCCCCTCCGCGTCGAGAATCTCACAGAGCACCCCGGACGGCTGCAGGCCGGCCAGCCTGGCCAGATCGACGGTGGCCTCGGTATGCCCCGCCCGTCGCAGCACGCCCCCCTCCTTGGCAATCAGGGGAAACAAATGGCCCGGGCGGACAAAGTCCTGCGGCCGGCTGGCGGGGTCGAGGATGGCCGCAATGGCCGTCGCCCGCTCGCCGGCGGTGATCCCGGTGCGGGCCGAAACATGATCGACCGGCACTGTAAAGGCGGTGCCCAGCGGCGTCTGGTTCGTCTCGACCATCGGCGGCAGTTCCAGCCGGCGGGCCACCTCCGGAAGCACCGCCATGCAGACCTGGCCCCGGCCATGGGTGATCATGAAGTTGACCGCCTCCGGCGTGGCATGCTCGGCCGCGCAGATGAAGTCGCCCTCGTTTTCCCGATCCTCGGCATCGACCACGATGACGACCCGGCCCTGCTGGAGCGCGGCGACGGCGGCCTCGATCGAACTGAACTGGTGCGGCATGGCTGCTCTGGGGGACGATTTTCGGCGTCCTTCCTCCTGGAAATGGCCCTTCGGTTCATTCAAGTATAGATTGCGGCGAAGCCAGGCCGACCCATTCGGCACGCAACTGGTTTGGGCCGCAACGCCGCAGGGCTGCCGAGATGCTCGACCGTGAGGAATACATCGAACAGGCCTACCTGTTCCGGACACTCGGCGAGCGGATGCGGGACGGAGTCGCCACCCAGGAGGCCCTCGTCGGTCTCAGCCATGAGGTGCTCGCCACCACCAAACTGCCGCTGGCCATCGGCTATCTGGTCAGCGACCTGCGGCTGGTCGGCACCATGGCCACCGCCATGCGGCGGCTGGCCCATTATTTCTCGGCCTTTCAGACCTTTGTCATCGCCGAGGCCGAGGACGAAGAAGGCCGGTTCGACCTGCGCACGGCGATGACCATTCTCCAACGCGAGGCCGAATACCGGGCCGAGGGGGCCAGCCCCCAGGGACTGTTCTTCTACCGCTTCGAGTGCCTCTCCCGGAACCGGCTCGACTACATGCACGGCCTCACCGCCACTGCGGCGGACGATATTTTTGATGCCGACTGGAAGGACTGGATCGCGATGCTCTCCCGTCAGGTCGGCCTCGTCGATCTGGCCGATCTGATCTATGTCCGCAGCGCTGAGCGGCAGCGGCGGCTCAGGCGGCAGTTCGATGAGCCTGCCAGCGGCGAGACCGGCGGATCAGCCGAGCAGCCGGCGGTGCTCTTTGGGGAGAAGGAGGGCCGCATCGCCTGGGCCAACCGGGGCAAGGATCCGCTCTTTCTGTTTGCGGCGCTGCAGCGGCAGCTTGGCTATCCGGTAGTGCCACGGCCCCAGCGGCCGCAACCGCAGGCTGAATCGCCGGCGCTGCTCGCCCGCCGGATCGAACGGCTGGAACTGCGGGTGAAGCTGCTGGAAGAGGAGGCCAAGGGAGGCATCGACCTGGCCCAGTTCGATCCCAAGAACCAGCCCGCTGACCGGCCACCGCGGCCAGATGATGGAACGCTGCCGTGACTGTTGCTGACCGGCAGCCATCGCCGCTGCCCAACACACCACTACGGCACGATCTGGCCGCCATCATCGCGGCCACGACCGCCGCCATCGACCCAGCCCGATTGGTGCTCGACCGGCTTTCCCTCCAGCAGCCGGCCAGCCAGCTGTGGTCTGCTGGCCAGCCGGTCTCGGTGGCCAGCAGCGAAACAATCGACCTCGATCGGGTCGACCAGATTGTGGTCGTAGGCGGTGGCAAGGCAGCCGCCGGCTTTGCCGCTGGGCTTGAAGCGTTGTTGGGGCCGCAGCGGCTCACCCAGCATCGGGTGAGGGGCCTCGTCAGCGTGCCGGAAGGCTGCGGCCTGCCGCTAGCGGAGATTGAGGTGCGGGAAACCCGGCCCAGCGGCGTTAACCTGCCGACCGCAGCGGTGGTCACCGCGACGCATGAGATGCTGGCAATGCTCGGCCGGCTTGGCCCCGCTGACCTCGCGATCGTGCTGATCACCGGGGGTGGTTCGGCCCTGCTTGAGGCACCGGTGGAGGGTATTTCACTACCGCTGCTCACCCGCACCACGCAGCAGCTTGCCGCTGCGGGTGCTGACATCACCGCCATCAACACGGTCCGCCGGGCGGTCAGCCGGGTGAAAGGCGGTGGGCTCGCGGGCAGCTGCACCGCCGGCCGGCTACTGGCCGTGGTGCTTTCTGATGTGATCGGTGACGATCTAAGCACCATCGCCTCCGGCCCCTGCCTGCCAGCGATGATCGACAGCGATGGGCTGGCGGCACTGCTGGCCCACTATCAGGTTTCCGCAACCGATAGGGAGCTGCTGCTGCAGGCCGCCCGGCTGGCTGCTGCCAGCCGCCCGCCTGCTACCGCTGACTCCGCCGGCCGCTGGATCACCCCAGCCGGCTGCCGGGTCGGCCATCTGCTGCTGGGTAGCAACGCCACCGCAGTCGGGGCCGCCGCGGCTGCGGCTCAGGCCCGTGGGTATCAGGTCGTCTCGGCCGACACAGTGACGGCTGCTGAAACGGCCAACGATGTCGGCGTGCGGTTGGCTCAGCAGAGCCGGCAGCTGTTGGCCGCCTGCCAGCAGGATGGCCGTCCGCGGGCACTGATCGAGGGGGGCGAAGCGACCGTGGTGGTGCCTGCCGACCACGGCCGCGGGGGTCGCAATCAGCAGACGGTCCTGGCGGCGGTGCGAGAAGTGCTTGCGGCGGGGGACCGCTGGCCCGAAGACCTGCTGCTGGCCAGCTTCGGCACCGACGGCGAGGACGGCCCGACCACCGCTGCCGGCGGCTTTACCGACCCGCAGGTCGCCGCCAGCCTCAGCCACCAGCCGGAAGTGCTCCGACGTGCGATCGACCGCTGCGATGCCCACCCGCTGCTGGCGGCCGCCGGCGGCCTGATCGAAACCGGCCCGACCGGCACCAACGTGGCCGATGTTCGGATCATGCTCATCCGGCCCGGCAGTTCATGAATCGGCCCGGGCCTCGTCATCACCGCCGTCTTGCCGCAGGATGAGAGGATCAGCCCGGAACGCAGGGCCACGCCTGCGGCCCTATGGAGCGATTCCCGTCGCCAGGCAACCACCGCAGTGCATCCAGTCGCGGTCACGCCCGTGATATAAACTTTCAATATGAATACCAAAACCCGTGATGGTCTGTTCGACGCTGTGCGGGAGGCGGTGGCGACCACCTATGGCGACCGACTGATCGCAGTTGCGGTTTTTGGATCGTGGGCACGCGGTGCTGCCACACCCGCTTCCGACCTCGACCTCCTTATCGTCGCCAGTCCGCTCCCTCCCAGTCGCATGAAAAGGGTTCGTGAGTTTCGGCCGGTGGACGAAGCCACTCGGTCTGCCAGGGCTGATGTCTGGGCTGACCACGGGGGGGAGATCGAACTCGCCCCCGTATTCAAGACCCCTGAAGAGCTTGCCGCCGGCAGCCCGCTCTACCTCGACATGACGCTGTGGAGCGTTGTGCTTATCGACCGTGGCGGCCTGCTGGCGGCGTTTCTCGAAGGGCTGCGGGACCGCATGCAAACGCTTGGGTCTCAACGGGTGCCGTTCAAAGGCGGCGCCTACTGGGATTACAAGCCGGACTTCCGGCCGGGCGAAGTGGTCGAGCTATGACAACCAACGACCTGGCAACCGGCTACCATCGCAAATGCCGCGACCGCCTGGCGGCGCTTGCGGTCTTGCATGCCCGCGGTGCCTGCTCAGATGTCGTACGGGAGAGCCAGGAGGTTGTTGAACTCGCCCTGAAAGGCATGCTCCGCTGGGCGGGTGTCGACCCTCCGAAGATCCACGACGTGGGGGGCCTGCTGCTCCAGTTCGCGGAGCGGTTCGAGGGCGTGAGCGGCCAGGAGTTGCGAGTCCTGGCCGAGGCCTCAAAGGAACTCCGCAAGGAGCGGGAATTTAGCTTCTACGGCGACATCGACTTCATTCCGACCGACGAATACGACACCGATGATGCCGACACGGCCCTTGGCCAGGCACAATTCGCCACCGCCTGCCTCAGCCGGCTGCTCGGCCGACCAGCAGAAGAATAAGCGTGAATCATCGAAGCCTCGCGGCAGGCCACCCGGAGGATTGACGCTGCCGCCGGTAAAATGCGTCCTTCGGGGGAATAAGTTGT
>CALAZQ010000470.1 GCA_937926325.1 uncultured Planctomycetaceae bacterium
TTCATCTACGAGTCCCGGCCCAACGTCACCGCCGACGCCGCCGCCGTGGCGATCGCCTCGGGCAATGCCATCATCCTGCGCGGCGGCAAAGAAGCGGCCCACTCCAGCCGCCAGATCGTGGACAGCATGCGGCAGGCGATTGGGGCAGCAGGGCTGCCCGCCGACAGCGTCCAACTGGTCGATGTCGCTGACAGAGAAGCGGTGGGAGCATTTCTGCAGTTCGATGACCTCATCGATCTGGCCATTCCCCGTGGTGGTGAGACGTTGATTCGCCGAGTCTGTGCTGAGGCCCGCATGCCGGTCCTCAAGCACTTCAGTGGCAACTGCCATGTCTATATCGATCGGGCGGCCGACCTCGCCATGGCCGAGGCCGTCATGATCGACGCGAAATGCCAGCGGATGGGGGTCTGTAACGCGGCCGAGTCGCTGCTGGTGCATGCTGATATTGCCGCTGACTATCTGCCGCGGGTGGCCGCCGGCCTCCAGGCCCGGGGCGTCGAACTGGTTGGCGACGCGGCGGCCCAGGCCATCCTGCCGGCAATCGGGCTGGCGACTGACGAGGACTTTGCCACCGAATTCCTCGGGCCAAAGCTGTCCATCGCCGTGGTCCATTCGCTTGCTGAAGCGATCGACCACATCAATCGCTTCGGCTCCCGGCACACCGATGCAATTGTCACCGCCGATGCCGCTGCGGCCGATCGCTTCGCCGCCGGGGTCGATACGGCCGTGGTCATGGTCAACGCCAGCACCCGGTTCAACGACGGGGGGGAGCTCGGCCTGGGGGCCGAAATCGGCATCTCGACCGACAAACTGCATGCCCGCGGCCCCTGCGGCCCCCGCGAACTGACGACCTATAAGTATGTTGTCACCGGCAGCGGCCAGACCAAGGGCTGACGCGGCGCCGGCGGCAGTTCGGGGTGGTATGCTGCTGCAGGCCGGGGCCACAGCCCCGGGCAGGCTCGCGTTCCAGGCAGGAGATCAACCCAGGTGGCAGAGGCGGCACTCGCGCTCGAGGATGGCACGGTCTATTACGGTGAGGCGTTTGGGCATCGGGGCACGGTAACCGGCGAGGTCTGCTTCAACACCTCGATGACGGGCTATCAGGAAATCCTCACCGACCCGAGCTACCGGGGCCAGATCCTGACGATGACCACGCCGCAGATCGGCAACTACGGCATCAACCCCGCTGATGTTGAGAGCCGTCGCCTACAGATGGCCGGCTTCGTTGTCCGTGAGGCCAGCCGCACGGCGAGTAACTTCACGGCGACCGGCACGTTGGCTGAGTATCTCGACGCGGCTGGTGTGGTCGGGATCAGCGGCATCGATACCCGGGCCCTGGTCCGTCGGATTCGCATCCACGGGGCGATGACCGGCGTGCTCTCGACGGAAATTCTCGATGCCGACCGGCTGGTAACGCTGGCCCGCGAGGCCCCGAAGCTTGCCGGCCGTGATCTCGTCCGCGAGGTGATGCCCGAGGCCGCGGGTGACTGGACAGAGCCGCTCGCTGCCGATGCCATGCCACTGCCGCAGCCGCGGGAAGGGGGCGACCTGCCGGAGCCACCGCCGCAGGCGGGTATTAAGCATGTCGTCGCCCTCGACTACGGCATGAAGTGGAACATTGCCCGACACCTCGTCGAACGGGGCTGCCGGGTGACGGTCCTGCCGGGCCGGGCGACCGCCGCGGAGGTGCTGGCCCAGCAGCCTGATGGTGTCTTTCTGAGCAATGGCCCGGGTGATCCCGAAATGGTTGACTACGGGGTGGCCACGGTGCGGGACCTGATTGGCAAGCTGCCAATTTTTGGCATCTGCCTCGGCCATCAGTTGCTCGCCCAGGCCTGCGGGGCCAAGACCTTCAAGCTGAAATTCGGCCACCGCGGGGCGAACCAGCCGGTGCTCGATCTGGCGACCGGCAAGGTGGAGATCACCTCGCAAAACCATGGGTTTGCCGTGGACGAAGCGACGCTGCCCGACTGCCTCGAGGTGACCCACCGGAACCTCAATGACGGCACCATCGAGGGTCTGCGGCACCGGACAGCCCCGGCGGCCAGCGTGCAGTACCATCCCGAGGCCGCCGCCGGCCCCCACGACTCGGCCTACCTCTTCGACCG
>CALAZQ010000471.1 GCA_937926325.1 uncultured Planctomycetaceae bacterium
GTCCGCTGCATCGCTTTGTTCTCCCTTTTCTTCAGACTCACCCGGAGCCGGAATCCCTAGGTCGCGGCAGATTTTCTTCACGAGGTTGTCGGGGATCTCACGATGTCGCGGCACAGCCGACCGTTGATTGAGCGCCGGATTTCCCCACCACGAATGGTTGCCACCTTCGCGCACCAACTCGCAGCCATGATCCACCATATGGCGAACAACATCTCGCCGCTTCACGGCTGCAGCGCCACTTCTTCAAATTGCTCGCCCGCCGCCTTTCGTGCATCTTCACGATTCATCTCGATGGCCTCGGCCAGGGCTTCGCGCAAGTTCGAAAGAAGCTCCTCTCGCGTCTCGCCCTGCGAGTTCACGCCAGGCACTTCCTCAACCCAGCCGATCCACCACCGACCGTCGCGCCGAATAACGGCTGTGTAAGGGGTCGCGGTCATTCAAGGCTCCAGTTTCGAGACTGAGAGAAGGACGGTCGGCCACCGTCTCAGAATACCACACCGGGCATCACGGCCGCACGGGAGAACGGTGGCGATCAGCGGCTCGCGACCGTGGACTTACCATTAGAGCCGACTTTATCGCGAGTCCGCTGCATCGCCCTGTTCTCCCTACCCAGACTTCTTCGCTTTGCCAGGCTCATCGATCTCAAGTTCACGGCAAATCTTCTTCGCCATGAACTCGTTGATCTCACGATGTCGCGGAACCGTGGACACTTTCCGTGCAGTCGGATTGACGTAAACGGTGTGCCTGCTGCCCTCGCGTAGAAAGGCACATCCGCGGGCCTCAATGTGTCGAATCAAATCGACCCGTTTCATCACGAAGCCAGTTCAAAAGGCTCTCTTTCGACTTTCTGGCCGATCAGAGCTTGCTCTGCCAGTTCCCGATTTGCTTCGAGCACCAGCTGGACGGCCTCGCGAAGATTCTCACGAACCTCGTCAAGCGTCGCGCCCTGGCTGTTGGCGCCGGGGATCTCCTCAACAAATCCGATGTAGCCCTCGGGCACCGGCATGAAGACTGCAGTGAAAGTCATCGGAGCACCTCAGTTCGCTAGGCATAGGAACGCGACTAAACGATTGTACCCTAAGCAGGAACGCCCGTGCAGATGCGTGGTGCGAGCAGCTTTCGGCGGGAGAACGGTGGCGATCAGCGGCTCGCGACCTTGGACTTTCCATCAGGACCGATTTTATCGCGAGTCCGCTGCATCGCGTGGTTCTCCGCGCAACACGCGGTTTGATCACTCCCCGCAGTTTGGGCACTTCGAGTAAACCCGAAACGAAGACATTTGACGCAAGTGACCGCAGTGCCGGCAGGCTTGCCCCTGCCCCTTAATCGCATGCCAGAAGGTGTCGACGAATACAGCGACACAAAAAACGCCCCCGATTACGTTGAGAAGAAGAAGTGCCGAATGGTTCGCGAACTCAACGCCGCCTTCCCTCTGGATCATGTTGGCAAGCAATATGACGGCAATCCCGAGGCAACCAAACGTGAGCAGTCGGAGTCGCTTCATATGGCCATGCGACAGGCAGGAGAACGGCCGCCTTCAGCAGATCGCAGCCAACAGATTCTCAATACCGCAGGACGTCA
>CALAZQ010000472.1 GCA_937926325.1 uncultured Planctomycetaceae bacterium
CTGGAAGCCAGGAGCGGAAGCGACTGGACCGGCAGCGCACGAACCGGGCGTCCAGTCGCCCCGCCGGTCCACCGGCTTCCGCCGGAGGCTTCCGCGTTCGGCCGACGCCTCAGCTTCCTGCCCCCGGCTCCAGCGGCAGGGGGCCGATCGCACCGTCACCGCCGATCACAATCGGGTCGGGCAGGCTCGAGTCGGCCGCAATCGCGGCAACGTCCTCATCCATCACCATCGACCGGAAGGCGGCTGAAATCAGGCTGTCGGGTGAGCCGGTGGCGTCGTTGGACAGGTCCCAGAACATCATGCCGCCGAGTCCCATGGCGTCGGCCCACTCGGCCTTCAGCGCGATCGAGGTGGTGGTCTCGAAGGAACTGAAGATGTCGAGTTCGGCGTTATAGATGTAGCTCGCCTGGGCATTGTCGTCCCAGTAAAGCTCCCAGCCGGCCCCGGCATCGATCTGGCTGAGCAGATCCTTGTAGTCGTAGTTTCCGGCTTCGAACGTTCCCGGGGCGGCCCCGCTGGCCACCTCGCCGTAGCCGCCGTCACCGCCGTCGGCCACACCACTCCAGGCCCGCGTGTAGAGCGGTGCCCCCAGCACGATCTGCTCCGGGGCGACGCCGGCATCGAGATAGGCGTAGACCGCCGTCTCGATGTCGTAGCCGTTCGGGTCGGCCGTAAAGGCGGCCTGATGGCCGGTTGTGTCCTCCCAGGTGCCGTGGAAGTCGTAGGTCATCACGTTGAAGAAGTCGACCGACGGGGCCAGACCAGCCAGGTTGAAGTTGGCAATCTTGTCGAGGCCGGCCGGCGAGGCGACCGAAATCTCGTAGGTGCGGCCAAGCTGGCTGCCGAGGTCATCCAACTTGGCCCGGACGTCGGCCAGCAGCAGGGCATAGTTGGCCCCGTCGTTCGGGCTGACCGAGTTCCCGGCCTCACCGCCACCGCCTGGATACTCCCAGTCGAAGTCGATGCCGTCGAAGACCTGATAGGTCGTGAGAAATTCGACGATCGAATCTGAGAAGGTGTCGCGGCCCGCCTGAGTCGAGGTGACGGTGCTGAAGTGGTCGGAGAGGGTCCAGCCACCCACGGCAATGCTGACCGTGAGGTGTGGATATTGCTCCTTCAGCAGAGCCAGCTGGTTGAAGTTGCCCCAGACCGTCTGCTCGCTGCGGGGGTCTTCCGGCGGGTAGTACCAGAGGTCGGCCTCGCCCGTCACGCTCTCTTCGGCGCTGAACCGCTTTTCGGTGGCGGCATATGAATCGAACAGCGTCATCTCGCCGGCCGCGTTGAGGTCGGCAAAGGCATAGATCAGGTGCGTCAACTGGTCGGCCGGCACATCGGCGAGCTGATAGTCGCGGCCATAGATGCCCCACTCGGGGAAGTAGGCCGCCAGCACCTTGTCGTGGCTGGCAATCGGCAGGGCCGACGGATCGGCTGGTACAACCGGGGCGGCTGGCTCGTCGGTCACCGGAGCGGTCGGAGCCGGGTCGGAACCGACGGGGTCGGTGACTTCGGGATCAGGACTGACCGGGTCGGTCACCTCCGGCTCGGTCGGTGAAACAGGCGGCTCGGCAGGCCCGGCGACAAATTCCATGTTCAGGCCGACCGGATCGCCCAGCACGACCATGCTTTGGAAGTATTCCATCACGCCCGAATCAGAGACCTCGAGTGCCGGCCACTGGGGCCAGTCGAAGGTGTCGTTCATGAACGGCTGGGTCTGATCCCAGCTCAGCACCGTCAGATGGTTCAGGTCGTGATTGATCGCGACACCCTCGATTGACCGGAACCCATGGGTGCGGCCATGCATCCAGCCGCCGTAGTGTGGCTCCATCTTCAGGGTGTTGATGAAGGTGTCGGCAAAGCCGTTCTGCTCGAGGAAGTCCGCGTACCCATCGATGCCATATTGGCGAACCATCGCCATCACCTCGGCCGGGTCGCCGAGGCGGGCGGTCCGCTGGATATCGGCCACGATCTGCGGGTCATACAGCTCTTGGGCGATCCAGCCGACCTTGGCCCCCTGCATGGCATAGTAGAGGCCGACCCCCTTGAGGTCGTCGCCGTAGGCAACGGCGTTGTTGGTCAGCTGCTCCGCGAAGGCCCACTCGCCCACATCCTCGAGCGTGAGGGCCGAAAGCCCGAGGAACGCCCGGAAGTTGTTGTAGGCATCCATGGCCTCCGTCGTAATCGCCGTGCGGCCCCCCACCAGTTCGTCGCTGTGCGAGTTGTCGTTTGAGTCATGGAACATGCCCCAGGTGGTGATGTCGACAAACTCGCCGGTGGACGCCGGCGGGGTCATGTCATCGTGACCGTCATGGCCATCCATCGGCGGCATGACAGGGTCGGCCGGCTCCGGTTCGGTCACCACCGGGTCGGTCGGCATCGGCATGTCGCCATGGTCATGGTCATGTCCGTCATGCGGATTGACGCTGCCCGGGCTGGTCTGGTGACCGTCGGTGATCGCCCCTGCCGGGGCCAAGGGCGTCAGCAGCGCCGACCGGCTGACCATGGTCACCTGCTCGACGGTATAGCCGAACGGCACCTCCAGCTGATCCTCCACGATCTGGTCGTGGTGGAACTCGATGTTGGCCGGCACGAGGTCGGCCTTGGCGACACCCGCCAGCAGTACGCTCTGGCCGGTCGGTTCGACCGAGATCAGCACGCCTTCGGCTGTGTCTGCAACCGACAGCCGCTCACGGGTGCCGAAGTAGAGGAAGCTGAGCTTGTTGACCGCCGGATCAAAGTTTTCGACCCGTTCCTGCACGCCATACTCATGCGAGCGGACATAGACGGTGCCGGCCTCACGCGGGCCGACGCCGAGTTCCCATGAGATCACCCCACCGAGATCCTGCCGCAGGTGTTCGTTGCCGACCACCCCGTAGTTTTCCAGGGCAAGGTCATCGAAGCCGAGGCCGCTGATGACCTGGTACTCGGGCGTCCAGGCCCAGGGGTTGATGATGGCCACTTCGCCGGCTGCGGTTTTGCCGACAATCAGGTTGTGCACAGAGACCTCACCAAAGTCGAGCCGGTCAACGGCGGGATCAAAGCCGACGATATCAGGCCCGGCGGGATTGACGGCAAAGACCCGTCCCTCACCGTCAACCGGAGCCGGGGCGGGCTCGGGGGCTGGCGCGGGTTCGGGGGTTGGCAGCGAGGGCGGCTCGGGCGCCGGTGCCACCGGGGTCGGGCCGTTGTTGACGCCCGACACCAGGAAGTTCTCGAGCACCGCCGCAGCTCCGCCAGGGGTGGCGGTGAAGCCGAAGCTCACAGACCCGCCGGCGGCGATACCGTCGTTCCAGCTGGCACCGCGGACGGTGTAGGTCGAGCCGTTCCGGCTGAGGATCTCACCGTTCCAGAGTGAACCGATGTCGCCGGCGAAATCGAACGAAACATTCCAGCCTTCGAGGGTGGCGTCACCAGCGTTGCTGACGGTCACTTCACCAGTGAAGCCGCTCCCCCAGTCACTGACGACGCTGAAATCGGCCGAGAGCGAACCGGTGGGTGCCGCGGGATCAGCCGGTTCCGGGGCAACCGGGGTGGGATCGACCGGCTCAGGCACAACGGGACTCGGATCGACCGGCTCAGGGGCAATCGGTTCGGGCTGGCTTGGCAGCCCGTCGATCGGCTCACCGTTGATCAAAAAGTTGGTTGGTGCGCTGGAGTCGCCGGCACCGATGAAGCCGAAGGCAACGGTCTGGCCGGCCGCGAGATCGGCGTTCCAACCGGCGTTTTCAATCGTGTAGCGGTCGCCATCACGGGCGACGATGGCGGCATCCCAGATCGAGCTGATATCGGCCGCATAGTCGAAGGAGATGGTCCAGTCGTTGACTGCTTGAGTATCGAGGTTCTGCAGTTCGATACCCGCCTGGAACCCGGTTCCCCAGTCTTGAGCGACCTCATAGGCCGGGGCAACGACCGCCATCATCGCTCGCTGTTCGAGCGTCTCAGCCGCGAACCGATCACGGGCCTCGCGTCGCTTTTGCCACTGCCGATCCCGCTGCTGCCGCAGCCGGCGAGAACCCTTCGAGCTCCTGTCACCGCCCATCCCAAACAGGGAACGCAACGTCCAGTTGGTCATTGATGACCTCCTTCGTAGTTGCGGCGACACCTCCCGAATCGTGAACGTCCAAATCTCTGGGCGTCGGATCCGGAAACCTGTCACCGGCCTTTCGCGCCCTGCCCATCTCCCAGAGAAACAGGCTTCAGCAACGATTGCAAGCTTTCGGTCGCTGCCTTGCCATCGACCGGTCTTTCACTACGCGGACTGGAATAGGTGAGTTCACTTGCTTGCCAAATCGGAAGCTAGCCGCCGCTCGGGAATACCCTTGCCCACTCGCTTGACGTTCACGTCGGCCGTCCAGGCCGCCGTTCACTGCCC
>CALAZQ010000473.1 GCA_937926325.1 uncultured Planctomycetaceae bacterium
GAGGCTGGCCGGGGGCACCCTGCCTGGCGGGATGCCCGAGTGTTCCAGACCAAGATTCGCCGCAACATCCGGCTGGCTGAGGCGCCGAGTTTCGGCCAGTCCATTTTTGACTATGCGGCCGATTCACACGGAGCGGCCGATTACCGCAGCCTGGCTGCAGAGGTCGCCGCCGCGGTGCTCCCGGCCCGGCAGCCGATCGGCAGCCCACTTGAGCAGGTGGCGTAAGCCGCAGCACGCGTGGGTTGCCGCGGCGGCCGATGAGCATCGATTTTCAGATTTGGCGGCCGTCGATCCACCTGCAAAACTACATGGGTCAGCGGCAGCCCTGCCGCTGGTTGGCGGCTGGGACAGGATGCGGAGGGCGTGATGCTGCAGGCAGACAAGGGATTGCGCGGAGTGAAGCAGCTGCTCTGCTGGGTGGCCACAATCGGGCTGCTGCTGGCCGGCGGTGGCTGGGTGCGGGCAGACGACGGCTTCCGGAAGCTCGGGCCGGGTGTCCTCACGGTGGTTCCACCCGACCGTTCGGTCGATGACGTCTCGCAGCGGTTCGACCTGCATGAACTGGCCCAGGGCCGGGGCGAAGCCTGGGATCCTGACCATGCCCCGTCGCACGAAACCTTGATCGGCATGGCCCGGGATCGGCAGTTCCTGCGGGATATCTGGTGCCTTGAGTTTGCCTACAAGCCGCCACGCACAATCGAGGTCGAGGTGCCCGGTGAGGGCCTCACCCGGCAGCGGGAGCGGGTTTGGTACCTGGTCTATCGGGTACGAAATCTGTTGCCCGTCGACGGGGGAAAAGACGATCTGTCGCAGCCCGGCTCGGGCCGCCGGATTGTCTTTCCCAAAGACGAGAAGGGCCGCGAGGATCTCACCAGCCCACAGACCCAGCCGGTCAATCTGCCGATCACGTTTGAGCCGCAGTTCATCTTCGAAACCCACGAAGCCCTCACCCGCTCCGAGGGCCTGCTGGAGCATCGTGATTTTCTCGATCGGCTGGTGCCGACGGCGCTCGAGCCGATCAGCCGACGGGAAGGGATTCCACTCGATCAGCTTCACGACAGCGTCAGCATTGCCGGGCGACCGATCCAGCCCGGAGAGGAACGCTGGGGGGTGGCGGTCTGGGAGCAGGTCGATCCCCGCATCGATTTCTTCACCATCTTTGCCTACGGCCTCACCAATTCGCTGAGATGGCGGCATGATGCCGAACTGGTCACCGACATCGAGCACGCCCCGAAGTATGAGCGGCGGCAACTCGAGTGCCTGCGGCTCGACTTCTACCACCCCGGCGATGGCATCGGCGACACCGCTGATGATGTGCAGTTGGCCCATGCCGGGATGTTCGAGCAGCTTGCCCTCGGCTCGCGGCTGTTGGAAGCAGCCAGCCGGGCCGAGCTGACCCGGGCCGAGCATATTCAGGGCGTGCGGCAACTGGGCGTGCGTTGGCAGGACTTTCTCGAACCCGAAGAGAAGGGGCAGGAGTGGCAGGGCGGTGCCGGTCTGGCACCCGTGGAGCTGTTTGCCGCCACCCTGGCCAAGGTTGAGGATCCGGCTGAACGCGAGACCCTGGTGCGGGCCTTTCTGGGTGAGCAGGCGATCGGCTGGATGGAAGAACTGGTGCGGGCGGTCGCCGGGCCGGTGTCACCTGAGGACGATGCCCGCCGGCGGGCGGCACTCGCCGCGGTCGATTTGACGCCTGAGAAAATGCTCGAGTCACCCCTCGTCGGCTTTGCGACCATCATCCGCAGCCTCGAGGCCGCCCCGGACATGGCGACCCGCCGCAAGGAAGCGACCCGGTTTTTCGGGCCGGCCGCCCGGCGGGTCGACGACATCGCCCACGAGGTGGCCATCGCCCGGACTGCAGCCCTGTTGAAACTGTTGGGGGTGGACGAGGTTGCCCTGCAGCAGGTGGGCGTTCGCCGGGCTCTCGAGTTCATCCTACCGAACCTCACCACGGCCGCGAATCCGGCTGAGGACGACCCCGGCCGGGTGGTGCCCCGCGACGAGGACGAACTGCAGCAGTTGCTGCGGGGCCTGTTCGGTCACGAGGGGCCAGAGCTGTTCGAGCGGGCCGAACAGGCGACGGAGGGTGAAGACTATCGCTGGCTCTTCCGCGAGACCCGGCGGAAGGATATTCTGTAGGGCTTCGAGCGGTAGCCCGGGCAGAACGTCCGGCAGGCTGCCAGCGCCAATTCAGACCAGCCAGCGAGCGAGGAAACAGCAATGGCCCATAAAAAAGGACAGGGATCGAGCCGAAATGGTCGCGATTCCAACGCCCAGCGTCGGGGGGTGAAGCGGTTTGGCGGCCAGGCCGTGCGGGCCGGGAACATTCTGGTTCGTCAGGTCGGCACCCGGTTTCATCCCGGCGCGAACGTCGGCATGGGCACCGACTACACCCTCTTTGCCCTCAGCGACGGTGTGGTTCGGTTCGACCGTGAGGGTCGCCGGGTGAATGTCGATCTGGCCGCCGGCTGACGTTGGCTGCTCGACGCTGGGGCCAGCTCGAAAGTGACCGCCTTGCTTTCTCGGGTTTTCTCTGGAGCCACTTCGGCCGCACCGGGGCGGGCTCATGCCATCTCGCCGGACGTTCTCTCCGGGCATCCTGCCCTCCGCTCACTCGACGGAAACTTCCCTTCGCCATCCGGGCTGCGGTCAGTTTCCGACGCCGCTCGATTGGCATGGGCCCGCCCCTCACCGCTTGAACACCGAAAAGAACCGGCTGTCTTGTGTTTGTTGATCGCGCTCAGGTCGAGGTCGTTGCCGGCAATGGCGGCAACGGCATCGTCAGTTTTCGTCGCGAGAAGTATGTCGCCCGCGGCGGCCCCGACGGGGGCGATGGTGGCCACGGCGGTAGCGTGATCCTGCGGGCCGAGGCGGGCGTCGATTCGCTGGCTGGTCTGGCCCATCGGAAACAGTGGCGGGCTGAGCACGGCCAGGCTGGCGGTCCGCACAACCGCCAGGGCCGCTCGGCCCGTGACCTGACGCTGCTGGTGCCACCGGGCACGATCGTCATCGACGAGGGAACCGGACTTGAGATCAAGGACCTCGCCCGGGTGGGAGATCAAATAGTTGCTGCCAAGGGCGGCCGGGGTGGCCGGGGCAATGTCCACTTCAAGTCGTCGGTGAACCGGGCCCCCCGCGAGTCCACCGCTGGTCAACCGGGCGAGTCGCGGCGACTGACCCTGGAACTCAAGGTGATTGCCGATGTGGGCCTGGTCGGCCTGCCCAATGCCGGCAAGAGCACCCTCTTGTCGCGGCTCTCCCGGGCCCGGCCCGAGATCGCCAACTATGCCTTCACCACCAAAGCGCCGATGCTCGGGCTGGTGCAGGTGTCGCCCGACCGCAGCTTTGTGCTGGCCGACCTGCCGGGGCTGATCGAGGGGGCCCATGCCGGGGTCGGCCTCGGCCACGAGTTCCTTCGGCATGTCGAGCGGGCGGGCATTCTGGTGCATGTCGTCGAGCCGCTGCCGGCCGATGGCAGCGACCCGGTGGCCAACTATCGGCAGATCAGGCAGGAACTGCGGCTGTATGATGAACTGTTGGCGGTGAGGCCCGAAACTGTTGTGGTCAGCAAGGCCGAACTGCCGGGGGCCGACGAGGTCCGGGAGCGGCTGGCGGCCGAGACGGGGCTCAACGTGCTGGCCGTCAGTGCCGTCACGGGGCAGGGACTCGACCGCCTGCTGGCTGCGGTGACGCGGCTGCTCGATCAGGCTGCCGAAAATTGAGGGGAGGCGGGCGACGATGGCGACGACTCAGCATGCCCAGGGCGGTTGTGCCCCGACACTGGTGGTGGCCGATGTTGGCAACTCGCGGATCAAACTGGCGGTCGTGACCAAGACCACCACGGGGCTGCCCCAGATTGAGCAGCGGCATGACCTCGACAGTCACAGCTTTGGCTGCAATGAGTTCGAGGGCTGGCTGATGACAGCGGCACCGGCCGATGTCACGGTTTCGATCGCCAGCGTCTACGATGCCGCCGCCGCCCGGTTGGAGGCGGCGATCGCTGGGCTGAGTGCTACCCGCCACCGGCCGGTCCGCCAGCGGCGGATACGGTTTGCTGATCTGCCGATTGTGGTCGATCTGGCCGAGCCGGAACGGGTCGGGATTGATCGCCTGGCGGCGGCCGCGGCTGCCTGCCAACTCAAGGGGGCGGGCCGGGGCTGCGTGGTGATCGACTGTGGAACGGCGGCGTCGGTCGATGCCGTCTCGGCCGACTGCCGATTTTTGGGTGGGGCGATCCTGCCGGGGCCGGCCCTGATGGCCCGGTCGCTGGCGGATGGCACCAGCCTGTTGCCTGAGGTGGCGGCCTTGGGCGAAACACCCCCTCCCGCCATGCCGGGGCGATCGACGAGTGAGGCGATCGCGGCCGGCGTCGGCTATGGAATTCGTGGCGGCGTTGTCAGGCTGGTCGCGGAGGCCCGCCACGCGGTCGGCGACAATGCCGAGGTATTCCTCACCGGGGGCTGGCGGGCTGCTGTCCATGGAGAGCTTGCCGGTGCCGTCGAGATGCCCGATCTGGTGTTGGCCGGCATTGGTCTGGCGGCGATGCGGCCTGCGGGCGAGTGATGCGTTTTTCGCCCGCTGTCGGGTAGACTCTGCGAAGATCCTGAAAACTCTCCCCCCGTTGCAGCCCGTGACCGATTCCGCCCCCTCCGCAGTCCGTCAGAATCCCCGGGGCCATGACCTCGCACTGGCGATTGCCCGGGTGCTCGAGGAGACCCGGGGTCGCGACATCCGGGTGCTCGATCTCAGGAAGGTCACCGAGGTCTTCGATTACTTCGTGTTGGCAACCGGTTCCAGTCGCCGCCAGATGCATGCCCTGGCCGATGAGGTCGAACGGGTCATCAAAGACGAGTTCGGTGACACCAAACGGGGCATTGAGGGCTACGACGAGAGCCGCTGGATCGTGCTCGACTACGGCGACGTCGTGGTGCATCTGTTCGATGCCGACGCCCGGGAGTACTGGGACCTCGAGCAGCTCTGGAGCGATGCGGTGCCGGTCGAACTGCCGGCAGCGGCCGAGGGTGGGTCACCAGCGTGAAGATGGCCGCAGCGACTCACGAGTTGGCCCCCGTCACCGACTTTCGGGCCGCGTTCCGCGACTGCATGGCGGCAGCCCTTGAGGCCGCAATCGGTGCCGGTGAGTTGCCGATTGCGGCCGGTGAGATTCCCGGCCTGCTCGACCTGGTTCGCGAGACGGCCGATCCCAAGTTCGGCGACTACACGGCGACGCTGGCGATGCCGCTGGCCAAACGGCTGGGGGCCAAACCACGCGATCTGGCCGAGCGGCTGATCGCCCGGCTGAATGCAGTCGCCAGCTTCGCTGCCCTGTTCGAACCGGTCTCCGGGCCGGTCGGTCCCGGCTTCATCAACGCTCGGGTCCGCGACGATGCCCTGGCCCGCGGGGTGGCCGCCGCCTGTGGCGATCCCCGTCTGGGGGTGCTGCCGGTGGCCCATCCCGAGACGATCGTCCTCGACTATTCCTCGCCGAACGTGGCCAAGCCGATGCATGTCGGCCACATCCGCTCGACGGTGATCGGCGACGCCCTGGCCCGCATCCTGCGGTTCCGCGGCCACCGGGTCATCACCGACAATCACCTGGGCGACTGGGGCACCCAGTTCGGCATGATCCTCTGGGGCTGGAAACACTGCCGTGACGAGGCGGCGTACGCGGTCGACCCGACCGCTGAGCTTGGACGGCTCTATCGTCTGGTCCGCAAGGTGGCCGACGCCAAGCCGGAAGAATTGGCCGCCGATCCCGAGGCTGCCGCCCTGGCGGCGGCCCATCCCGAGGCGGGCCGTGAGGTGCTGCTCGAGACCGCCAGGCTGCATGAGGGCGACGCCGAAAACCGCCGGCTTTGGGAGGAGTTCATGCCGGCCTGCCGGCGGGAAATTGACCGCATCTACGGCCGGCTCGACGTGACCTTCGACCACACCCTGGGGGAGAGCTTCTTCCAGCCGCTGCTGGCCGGGGTGGTGGAGGATCTGACCGCCGCCGGCCTCGCCCGCGAGAGCCGGGGGGCGATCGGCGTTTTTCTGGATGGGCAGGAGACGCCGCTGCTGATCCGCAAGGCTGATGGGGCGTTTCTGTATGCGACGACCGATCTGGCGACGCTTGCCTGGCGGGCGGAACATTGGCGGCCCGATCGGATTCTCTATGTGGTCGACCACCGGCAGAGCCAGCACTTCCAGCAGGTCTTTGCCACCGCCCGGGCCTGGGGCTGCCGGGCGGCCGAGCGGCTGGCGACCATGCAGCTGGTCCATGTCGCCTTCGGCACCGTCCTCGGCGAAGACGGTAAGCCGTTCAAGACCCGGGCGGGCGATACCGTCGGCCTCGAGGCCCTGCTTGACGAGGGGGTCGAGCGGGCCTTGGCAATTGTTGGCGAAGGCGAGCATGTCCGGCAGGGCATGGACGAGGCTCAACGGCAGGAGGTGGCCGAGGCGGTCGGGATCGGGGCAATCAAATACGCCGACCTGTCGCAGAACCGCACGACCGACTACGTCTTCAGCTTCGACAAGATGCTCGAACTCAAGGGCAACACCGCCGCCTACATGCAATATGCGGTGGCCCGGGTTGAGGGCATTGCCGGCCGGGGGGGCATCGACCGCGAGGCCCTCCGGCAGCAGGTGGCAGCCGATCCCGCGAGCATCGAACTTGCCGATCCCCGCGAGCGACGGCTGGCCTTGGCGGCCCTGCGGCTGGCGGCGGTGCTCGAGGATGTTGAAGCCGACTACCGGCCCAATCTGCTGACTGGCTGGCTGTTCGATCTGGCCGGCTTTTTCTCGAGCTTCTATGACGCCTTGCCGGTGCTCAAGGCTGAGGGGCGGCAGCGGACAACTCGGCTTGCCCTCTGCGACCTGACCGGCCGCACCCTGCGGCAGGGCCTCGAACTGCTCGGCATCCGCGTGCCGCTGCAGATGTA
>CALAZQ010000474.1 GCA_937926325.1 uncultured Planctomycetaceae bacterium
CCCGGCAGGATGCCGGGCGGCAGCGGTCACGAACCTCTGGCTTCGTGCCCGCTGCCCACAGCAAAAACGGCCATGGATGGCGTTTTTGCGATCAAGCTGTCCCGGCAGGAAGCCGGGCGGCAGCGGTCACGAACCTCTGGCTTCGTGCCCGCTGCCTCTCAGTTTCGGAGGGCCATGGATGGCCTCCGAAACGGTAAGGCTAGCTCGCGGCGTCGAGGTAGGGATCTTGGCTCATCTGGATGTGGGCCTCGGCTTTCTGCCGCTCCATGTATTCAAGCGCTCGGCGTTGCCGCCGGTGCCTGGCCTCGACCCGCTGCTGGGCACGCTGAAAGAAGGCGACCAGCCGCTCGGGGTTCCCGCCGAGCTGCCTGTCGAGCCGCCGGGCGATTCGCTTGGCCCGAGTCGGGCCATAGCCTTCAATCAGAATGTCGTCGTCGAGGGCGAGGAACTGTCGCCAGGTGCCGGGGTCTCCCTGGCGGCCACAGCGGCCGACCAACTGCCGATCGATCCGGGCTGAGTCGTGCAGTTCGGTGCAGATCACATGCAGGCCGCCACGTTCGTGAACCCCCTCGCCGAGTTTAATGTCGGTGCCGCGTCCAGCCATGTTGGTTGAGACCGTGATCTGGCCGAGGCCGCCGGCGGCCGCGACGATCTCTGCTTCAGTGGCGACGTTGCGGGCGTTGAGGACGGTGTGGGGCAGGCCGTCAGCTGCAAGCAGTTTGGAGAGGTCTTCCGACTTGTCGATCGACCGGGTGCCCACCAGGATCGGCCTTCCCGTGGCATGGACCTGCTTGATGTCCTCTACGATCTTCAGCAGCTTTTCGTGGTAGTCACGGCAGACCACGGGCAAAAGCCGTTCGCGAATGGCAGGACGGTTGGTCGGCACCACCGCAATGCCGACGTCATACGTGCGGGCGATCTCACCGGCACTCGTGGCAATGGTGCCGGTCATGCCGGCCAGATGCGGCCAACGGGCGAAGAGATCCTGAATGGTGATCCGGGCGGCGTGGCCGCCCCGGCCTGCTTTCACCTCGATGCCTTCCTTGGCCTCGACCGCCTGGTGGAGGCCGTCCCGCCAGGAACGGCCTTCGGCGATGCGGCCGGTGAACTCGTCGATGATCACCACCTCTTGGCCAGAGCCGTCTTCTTTGTCGCGAACAACATACTGCCGGTCGCGGATGAAGGCGATGCGGGCCCGCAGGGCCAGTTCGACGGCGTCGTAGAGTTCGAGCATGCTGACCGCATCGACCAGCCGCGGCCGCTCGGCGGCCCGGACGAGGCTGCGGCCGACACCGAGGAGCTCCGCTGACCGCTTCTGTGGGTCGTATTCGTAATGGACATCCTCAACCAGATCCTTGGCGAGGTCACACGCGAAGTGGAAGAGGGCGGCCTTCCGCTTTTCCCGCTCGCCAGCCTCACCATCGGGTGAAGAGATGATCAGCGGTGTGCGGGCCTCGTCGATCAGCACGTTGTCGGCTTCGTCAACGAGGGCGAACCAGTACGGCCGCTGGAGCAGCTTCGATTCGCCCGACTCACTCTCACCGAGCAGAGTCGCCCCGAGGTTGACGCGGCCTTCTTTGAGTTCTCGCTGCATCAGCCGGTCTTTGAGAAAGTCAAAGCCGAACTCCTTTGCGGTGCCGTAGGTGACATCCTTGGCGTAGGCCGCCCGCCGGGTGTCGAAATCCATCTGTGATTCGATCACGCCAACACTCATGCCGAGGGCGTTGAAGATCGGCTCCATCCACTCGGCGTCCCGGCGGGCGAGATAGTCGTTGACGGTGGCGAGGTGAGCCCCGCGGCCTGAAAGCGCGTAAAGCACCAGCGGGAGCGTCGCGACCAGCGTCTTACCCTCACCGGTTTGCATCTCGACGATTGAGCCATTGACCAGCGCGATGCCGGCGAGTAGCTGCACGTCATAGTGCCGCATGCCGAGGGTGCGGCGGCCGGCCTCGCGGGTGGCGGCAAAGGTTTCGACGAGCAGGTCGTCCGGTGGTTCGCCGGCCCGGGCTCGGTAGGAGAGCGACCGCCCCAGCCGTTTCAGCCGGGTGTCATCGAGGGCCTTCATGTCGTCTTCCAGACGCTCGATCTGATCGACGACCCGGTAGGTCGCGGCGTTGATCGATGACCGGAGCCGGGGATTCAGCGAGGTGGGCCAGTTCCAGATCATGGTCGCCGCGTGACGGGGGAGAGCTTCACTCTCCATAACGTAGCAAAGGAGTCTCCGGTTCGGCTTCGCGGCCACTGCTCACAGCAAAAACGGCGAGGAGGGCAATGGTGTTCGGCACCGATTTTGCTGCCCTGATTTTGTGGCGCAGCGGTTTATTTTCGTTCTCCCTCTCCCGCTGGGAGAGGGCGGGGTGAGGGTGCTTTCGTCGAGCGTTCCGCGGCGGAAGGCACCCTCACCCGGCCTGCGGCCGGCCTCTCCCAGAGGGAGAGGCAAGATAGATTGTGCTCGTTTGGTGGGGAACAGACCGTGCCGACCACCAATGCCACGGAGGGCGTTTTTGCGATCAAGCTGTCCCGGCAGGAAGCCGGGCAGCAGC
>CALAZQ010000475.1 GCA_937926325.1 uncultured Planctomycetaceae bacterium
TACGCCAGCAGGTCGTGGATCACATGGCCGTGGACATCGGTCAGTCGCCGCTCGATGCCGTTGTTGTAGAAGGTCAGCCGGGTGTGATCGATGCCCAGCAGATGCAGGGCCGTGGCGTGCAGGTCATAGCAATAGGTGGGGTGCTCGGCCGCGGCGAAGCCGAGCTCGTCGCTGGTGCCATAGCTGGTGCCCCCCTTGATGCCGCCACCGGCCATCCAGACCGTGAAGGCTCCGGCGTTGTGGTCGCGGCCCTTCCCCTGGGCTGCCGGCTGGCGGCCGAATTCGCTGGAGCAGATCACCAGGGTGCTGTCGAGCATGCCCCGAGCCTTGAGGTCGCTGATCAGCGCGGAAGCACCGCGGTCGAGGATCGGCCCCCAGTAGCCGTGGTCACGCACGAGGTCTTCGTGGGAGTCCCAGTTGGGCCGGATCGGCTCGCTGCCGGTGTTCTCCGCCCCGCAATAGATCTGCACGAACCGCACCCCCCGCTCCACCAGCCGCCGGGCCAGCAGGCACTGCCGGCCGAAGGGGCCGATCGACTCATGGTCGATGTCGTAAAGCTTGGTGGTGGTGGCCGACTCATCGGCCAGATCGGTCACCTCAGGCGCGGAGAGCTGCAGCCGAGCGGCCAGTTCATAGGCGGCGATGCGGGCAGCCAGTTCGCTCTGCTCGGCCCGGGGCTCGAGATGCCGTTGGTTGAGCAGGGCGAGAAACTCACGGCCCGCCGGCTCACCCGCCATGATCTGCCGGTCGGCCTCAGGCGGAAACAGATCGGCAATCGGGGGCTTGTCGGCTGCGGTCTCGATCACGGTGCCCTGGTGGATGGCCGGCAGGAAGCCGGCTCCCCAGTTGATCGGTCCGCCCGGTGGCAGCCCCCGCATGTCGGGCAGCACGACAAAGGCGGGCAGGTCGTCGGCCTCGCTGCCCAGCCCGTAGGTGACCCAGGCCCCCATCGAAGGAAAGCCGGGCAGGATGAAGCCGCTGTTGGCCATGAACATCGCCGGTCCGTGCAGGGCGGTCTTGCTCTGCATCGAATGGATGAAGGCCAGCTCATCGACGAGCCCGGCGAGATTCGGCAGCAGGTCGCTGACCCAGCGGCCGCACTCGCCATGCTGCCGGAAGGGCCAGTAGCTCGGCTGGCAGTTGCCCGGCTTGGAGGCGAAGAATTGCACTTCGCCACTGGTGTCAAACGGCGTGCCAGCCCGCTTCACCAGTTCCGGCTTGTGGTCGAAGGTGTCGAGGTGCGAGAGGCCGCCGGGGCAGAAAATCTGGATGACCGCCTTGGCCTGGGCGGGAAACATCGGCGGCTTGGGGGCGAGCGGATTCGCCACGGCCGGGCCAGCAACGCGAGCCGCCGCGCGAGCCTGTTCTTCGGCCAGCAACGCGGTCAACGCGACCCCGCCGAGGCCCCCACCGAGTTCCCAGAGAAAGTTCCGCCGCGACACCGGGGCGGCATGCCGCTGACAGGGAAAGGCAGAACGTGGCATCAGGGCTCTCCTCCGACAGTCCGCATCA